>JAYEMW010000260.1:0-2792 GCA_034718555.1 Thermodesulfobacteriota bacterium | reverse complement strand
TCATTTTCTTTCCAATCCCCGGTCTGTCGCATTCGCTGTTCAAGGTGGTGGGGATGTATATATAAGGAATTTATCAGTTTAGTAAAGATACCATTTTCAACATAGTATGTCGAAATTTCCTCGACACACTATGTTGAAAATGGAGAATAAGCGGGGAAATAATGGCAAATAAGTACTGTCAGCTTAATTTGCCTATAAAATCCTTTATCGCCTTCATATATTCCCTAATACCCTTGAAAAAGATGTCATTATGATTGGCGTCTGGTATAAATAATAAATGCTTTTCTCTTGCAGGGCATTCATCATAAAGGGCCTGGCCCTCAGTAAATGAGATAATATGATCGTTTCCAGCATGAATTATAAGGGTTGGTTTATCAAATAAGCGTATCTTATCTATATTTCGAAAACCCTCCTCTTCACGTAGGCCCATCGCATCCATATCAATTCCCAAAAGCCTAAGGAGCGGCCTTGCATATGCGAATCCGCTTTCAATAATGAGGCCTGCAAACTGCTCTTTATAGGCCCTGGAAAGCTCGAGGGCGCATGCGCTACCAAGAGACCTCCCCATAATAACCAAAGCATTAGAATAACGCCCTTCCTTGAGCCAATTTTTCGCATATTCAAAGATTATATGGCTATCCCTCATCATGGATGTAATGGTTGGACTGCCATTAGAACGCCCGTAACCACGATAGTCAACAGGGAAGAAATTGACTCCCATTTTTACATATATTGATGCTATATCTTCATAATCGGCAACAATCTCGCCGTTTCCATGAAAAAAAAGAATAGTTGGGGCATCCCTTCCTGCAAAATAAAATCTGGCGCCTATAGCTATATCTTCTTCTGCTTTTATCAGAATATTCTCAGAAGATGTAGAAGTCCTTATGTCTTTTAGCTCCGGCCTTGGATGGAACAATGATAACAGTACCTCCGGTTTATCAAATGCCGAATAATCAATCTTTGAAATGTCTTTCATTGTAAAACCTTTTGTAACAGTTCAGTGTTCAAAGGTTCAGCGCCTACAATGTAACCCTGAATCCCTATTTCATAGGGAAACCTGGAACCTGTGAATGCTTACATCAATTTTAATTATTCTTTTTTACACATTAACTAATGACATATACCTTTTTTAAGGGTATTCTTAAAGGAAAAATTGAAGGAGATAAACTATTATGAAAGAAATAACACTATCAGGAATATATTCCCCCATACCAACACCTTTTGATGAAAACGGTGATATTGCATATGATAAACTCTCCGAAAATATTGATAAATGGAGTAAAACTTCCTTGTCCGGTTTGCTTGTGCTTGGGTCTAACGGCGAATTCACATACCTTAGCCGCGATGAAAAACTAATGGCGTTTAAAACAGCGAGACAGGCCATTCCCAGAGACAAGCTATTTATAGCAGGAACTGGATGTGACTCAACAAAATCCACACTTGAACTCACTGAAGAGGTGGCAACCATTGGAGCAGACTGTGCCATAATCATTACCCCTATGTATTACCCATCAAAAATGGATGACAATGCCATGCTTCAACATTACCTCTATCTCGCAGACCGTTCCTCCCTGCCCATTATCCTTTATAACATGCCTGCCAACACCGGTGTTGATCTTTCAGTAGAAGTAATAGTAGAGCTTTCCAATCACCCAAATATCATTGGCATAAAAGACAGCTCGGGAAACATTGTAAAGACAGGGAATGTCCTTGCCCGTGCATCTTCAGATTTTTACTTCCTTGCAGGATCAGCCGGTTTTCTTTATCCCTCGCTTGTTCTGGGGGCGTCAGGTGGGATAATGGCTCTGGGAAACATAGCCCCGGAGAAATGCTGCAATATTTACGATCACACTAAAAGGGGACGTCATGATGATGCTCGGCATTTGCAATTAAAAATTTTATCCGCCAATGCTGCTGTGACAACTCGTTTTGGTGTTCCCGGCCTGAAGACAGCCCTGGATTGGATTGGCTACTATGGTGGTCCGCCCAGATCACCGTTACGCAAACTTAGTGAAGACCAACAGAATTTATTGCGATCAATATTGGTAGACGGAGGAATGATTTCAGTTTCAGGCTGATATAAATGTAACAGTTCAAGGGTTCAAAGGTCATGTTAAGATCAATAATGTCAATACTGCAAGGTAGATGGAGACGGCTAATTTTTAACAGGATAGATGAAAAACTCTTGCTATTAATATTAGCTATATTGCTATTTTTATTCACTGGTTTTGGCGCTGGGCACCCTGAGAGGGAAAAAGGAACATCAGGAGGACACAGCAAAAGGTTGGAAAATAAAACAGAGGGGTATAAAAAAATGGGCACCGCGAAAAAGGTATCTAATGAGGAAGGAGAACATCTCCTGAGTTTGGCCCGGGAAACAATAAAAAACGAATTAGACAAGAAAAAAATGTCTCCCATTGACTGGGAAAATATATCGGATAAATTTAAGGAAAATCTCGGCACCTTTGTTACCCTGACCATTGGTGGAAACCTTAGGGGATGCATTGGCCATATTATACCAAGGGAGACATTGATTGAAGGAATAAAAGAAAATGCCATAAATGCCGCATTCAGGGACCCTCGATTCCCTCCTTTGAGTAAAAGGGAATTTGAAAGAATTGAGATAGAGGTAAGCATTCTAACCTACCCTGAGGAGTTGCCCCATAAGGACGCAAAAGACCTCTTGGATAAATTGAGACCGGGAATAGATGGGGTAATCATAAAAAAGGATTTCTATGAGGCCACATTTCTGCCGCAGGTATGGGAGCAGCTTCCCGGTAAGGAGGAAT
>JAYEMW010000259.1:0-2793 GCA_034718555.1 Thermodesulfobacteriota bacterium | reverse complement strand
ATTGGCCCTCGGAGCGAAGACCGCGCGATAATTGTGGATGACTATCCCCTCTTGCCTGTTCGCCGCCGTTTTTGGGAACATGTCTTACGTGCCATTGATATTCCCGGTACAGCCAGCCAGGTTCGGACCCAGTTGCGTATTGTCTATGATGCGGTCAAAGAAATGGCTGAAAAAAACCTTGGCACTGTCATGCCGGCAGACTTCATCTTTGATCAGCTCCAGCCCGATCTCCTGCGCACCGGTGTCCTGTTGAGAGAAATCGATGAAACAATCCGAAACCTTGATGACGGGACCCCGGGAGGCAAACTTGCCAAACGGATTTGCGGGCTTGTTTTCCTGATTCGAAAACTGCCGCGTGAAGAGGTGGCCGATATCGGGGTAAGGGCCACCGCTGAAACCTTAGCGGATCTTCTCATCAGCGACCTTTCAAATGATGGTGCGACCTTGAGAAAAGAGATCCCTCAAATTCTCGATAAATTAGTTGACGAGGGAAAACTCATCAAGATTGATGAGGAATACAGCCTTCAGACCAGAGAAAGCAGCGAGTGGGACCGGGAGTTTCGTAACCGGCAGACCAGGCTGAATAATGAACTGACCGCATTAGCAGGCAAACGTTCTTCCCTATTAAATGCAGCTTGCTCAACTGCCTTGAATGGCATCAAGCTGCTTCAAGGAAAATGTAAAACGGCTCGCAGGCTGTCAATTCATTTTGGCGCTGAACCACCTGAAGTCAAGGGGAATGAAATTCCAGTCTGGGTACGCGATGGTTGGGGTGAAAATGAAAGCACAGTGCTTGCCGATGCTCGCGCTGCTGGAACTGATAGTCCTGTAATTCATGTATATGTTCCCAAGGCCAGCGCCGATGACCTTAAAAAGGCAATCGTAGAGCATGAAGCAGCAAAGGCAACCATGGAATTTAAAGGCACACCTACTACACCGGAAGGCCAGGAAGCCCGTGATTCCATGTCAACCCGGATGGGTTCAGCCAAAACTGCGAGGAATACAATTATTCAGTATGTAATCAATGCCGCTAAAGTCATCCAAGGCGGCGGCCAGGAGCGCTTTGATCTATCGTTGAAAGACAAAGTGAATTCAGCCGCTGAAATCTCGTTGGATCGACTTTTTCCAAATTTCCAGGATGCGGACGATGACCGTTGGCACACTGTTATCAATCACGCCAAGGGAGGTTCCCAGGCTGCTTTGCAGGCCGTTGACTGGAATGATGCACCTGAGAAACACCCCATATGTTCTGCTGTGCTTTCCGAAATCGGTTCAGGAAAGAAAGGTAAAGATGTTCGGGACATTTTTGAAAGCACACCTTATGGCTGGCCCCGTGATGCAATTGATGCAGCCTTGATTACACTGTTCACAACGGGTCATATACGTGTCACACACAAAGGTGTTCAGCTCAAACAGGGTCAACTCGACCAGGCCAAGATATCGGTCAGTGATTTCCGTGTGGAAACGGTAACCATAGATGCAAGGGCTCGCATCAAACTCCGCAAACTTTTCCAAGGCGCCGGAATCCCCTGCAAACCCAATGAGGAGTCAATCGCCGCAGGGCAGTTCCTTGCTCATCTAATGGAGGTCGCAGATGGAGCTGGTGGCGAACTTCCTATGCCGGAACGTCCTTCAACAGATCATCTTGATAACTTAAGAGCATTAGCCGGAAATGAACAACTCGCTGAAATTCTGAATCAATATGACACCCTTACACAACAGATCAAGGATTGGTCTGCCCTGGCGGATCTGGCCGCTAAACGTAAACCCACATGGGAAACACTCCAAACCCTTTTGAAACACAGCAAAACCCTACCTGCATCAGAAGATCTTAATAGACAAGCTAATGCTGTTAGCGACGAGCGACGGTTGCTTGATGAAACTGACCCTATTCCAGCGATTCACAAAGATGCCGTCACAGCTCTCCGCAAGGCTGTAAAGAGAGCCTATGATGATTTCAAGGCCGCTTATGATCGTGAAATGGCTGCTTTAGAAGGTAATGACAACTGGAATACGATATCTCCTGTGCAGCAGGAAGAAATTCTATTTACAGAAGAGATAGCCGATATTCCTGACCTTTCCATAGGGGATGACTCAAAATTGGTTCAATCTCTCGAAGAGACCTCGATAACCAATTGGAAGACCAAAATCGATGCATTGCCGAAACAGTTCAGCAACGCAACAGTTTCAGCGGCAAGGCTGTTGGAACCTGAAACCCAGACGGTTAAACTTACCAGTGGGACATTAAAGACGGAAACAGACGTCAAAAACTGGATCGATAGGACTGAGCAAAAATTGCTGGAAAAGTTGGGGGATGGGCCAATCGTGATTTCGTAAGGATGAAGGATCTCGGAAGGATGAAATATGAAGGATGAAAGGTGAAATTGAATTGAAACGTCTCCCAAATATGCTCATCGGGCGCAGATCTTATGTAACACGATGTAACTGAGGCAATACCTACATGGAGGCTTTTCCCAATAAACTATTACATTTCAATTAGTTATTTATGTTTCTGCTTGTAATTCAGGCTCAAAAAAACATAAGTAAACATTGTGCCAATTGCCAATAAAGCGGAATTAATTATAGAGAAAAGATTGAAAAAGAAAAAAGGATTTTTTGTAAAGCAAAAAATGTGACTCTTTCAAAAATGACAAAGGCATAAGGGAATTATGAATGACAAATACCAAAATAAATATCGCTCAAAATCTGCCCGATTAGAGGGTTACGATTACAGGCAGGCGGGTTTGTATTTTATTACCGTTTGCACGCATAACCGCGAACATTATTTTGGCG
>JAYEMW010000258.1:0-2796 GCA_034718555.1 Thermodesulfobacteriota bacterium | reverse complement strand
GGATTTTTTCTAAAGCTGCCCGGATTTATTGAGATGTTACATAAAAGCCTTATGGCTGTTGCTGTTAATATGTTTCATAAATTTTTTACTGTAAAATGGTGAAAAACATCAGGCAAGGCCCTATTCTATTTTGTTAATTTTTATTGACTAAATCAATTAGGGCAGGTATTTTTACTGCAAAGGGTGAAGAGGTAAAAGCAATACAACATGTGAGCAGAATCTCGTCAAAAGACCAGGTTACAATACCAGCAAACATAAGAAAGGCCATAGGCATAGAACCTGGCGATATGGTAGCCTATGAGCTCCAGGGAAAGAGTGTAAAGCTCAAAAAGATTGAGCCATTTGACGCAGCTTACCATGCAGCTCTGTCAGAAACCCTTGAAGAATGGAACAGCCCTGAAGATGAAGAGGCCTTCAATGATCTGTAGGCGATATGATGTCGTAACCGTCCCTTTCCCATTTATTGACAGGCCCAAAACAAAAAAACGTCCAGCAGCAGTGCTTAGCGCCTATGTTCTTACCTAATTGAGTGTAATTAAAACCGATTTTTTATACCTGTCCAAATTAATCTATTAAATAAAGGAGGAAAGAAATATGAGAAATTTTTGGTTGGCAATAATTGTAGTCTTATCTGTGACTCTTGGGTGCGCCACAACTTCAACAATGCAAATAACAAAGAATGATGCCTCCTGGCTTGTCGGTACCTGGAAGGGGCATACATCAGGGGCATTTGGAGGATCAGGAGGTCTGAGCGGCCATGGCGTAAGCCGTTTGGGGCCTAATGCTGAGCTTAAAATATTTGATACATCCTTAAAGGGTAAACTTACAATAATCTATACCAAAAGCCAATCCGAGACCTTTCCGTTCTTTGGAAAAATAGAAGGCGGCATGCTTGTGGCCCATTGGAAAGGCGGCCGCTGGATGAAGTTAAGTATGTCAGAGGCAAAAGGCATAAAAAGGCTTGAAGGTAAATTTGATTTCCTGAGGGCCAGCGGAACTATTTCGTTGAAATACTCAGATTAAAACCTTTTCAATCTTTGAGACCTTTGAATAATATGACGATCTTAGCCAAACGAGATAAACGAGGGTGGGCTTTCTGAAGCGACTGGTGGTCTACGACCCACAGGGGCCTGCGCCCCGGAGAGAGCTGAAAAAAAGCCCATCCTCGTTAAGGCAGCATGAGTTGCGCAAAGGTCTCTCTTGATAAAGGCTAATGTAAGCTTAATTTCTCCTTATTAACATTTGAAATGCTGCGATTATGGAAACGCTGTCAACCGATATCATGTATAGCAGGGACTGTTACCTCGGATTTTACCTCTGAAACACCTGCAACACCTCTTATTATCTCAAGAACATGGGATTCAGATTCAAGAGGGTTTATAGATCCTGTTATATAAACTACCCCTTTTTCTGGAACCTCAATGTTCAATTCTAAGGTGCTAATGCGATTTTTTATAATTGCAGCCTCTACCCTTTTCGATAAAGACAGCTTTTCCATAGCATCCATAGCTGTTAAGCTACACACTGCGATTTCTTGTGACTGTGCAGCATCTATTATGAGTCTTGCAGCCCAATTCTCCCCCAATTTGTCCTGGTTAATGATCAGGTCATATAAAGACGGGTCATCCCAATCCATATAATATGCAAATTGCATAAAACCATTCCGTTCACTGTCACTCTTCCGGATCATTTTTTCAGCTACTTCACGAGTTACCCCTAACTGCTCAATTAGTTGCTGGATGCGGGAGGATTCTGAGGCGTAAATGCGTACGTGCAACGCGCAGCCAAAATCTCGAATAAGCCATTGTGCAGCATGCCCTAAAATTACACCCTGCCCGCGCCGTGCTATCTCGTATATTAATGCTTCCATTAAATTCAGGTATGTCTGTGACTTCCGGCTCAACAGCCTGTTAAACAGCCCCGGAGCCTTCTCTTCGAGGCCCTTTAGGTCTTCATCTATGATGCCAATCTTGAATGCCTCCTCTTGGAGCCTCTTGTCATCATAAAGATCCACCCCAAGTTCATCTGCAACAATTCTTGCTATATCAGACCCTGCACAACCAAGGCCGCTTGTTATTGTGATTAACGACATGCTTGCCCCCCTTGCTATCAATACCCTGCCGCTTGCGGCATAAGATGGCTTTTTACAAGGCTATAGATTCGTAATAATTTAACCAAAGGCATAGAAGACTGCTAAATGTTTAGCGTAGTCATGGACTTCCCTTCTAATTGAAAATAAGACATTCTCCGGGATATAAGATGCGACCTGCCCTACAATTTGAATAGTGCATCAAGCAGGCCAAGGCCGGTGCCTTTCTTTTTTACAGCGAGCAAGGGAATGGCTGTTGTATTGATTAGGTGCTCTGTGACACTCCCAAGCAGCACGCCGGCACCGGCTTTTCTTCCTTTGGCCCCTACTACTAATAGAGAAACCTGATGCTCTTTGACTATCTCCTCAATGCCCTTGTATTCCTTTTTTTCCAGCTTAAATATGGGGGTTGCGGTAAGACCCTTCAGGTCAATCTTGTTTATGAATTTCTGATAATGCTTTTCTGCATGGCCCTTCATTATCTCGGCGAATTCCTCGTAACTCTTACCGGTTTTGTAATAACCAAGAGGGACATTGTAGACATGAAGACAGTGGATTGTTTGTACCCCGGAAGAGGCTGACGCAATGGCAACAGCTGTGTCCATTGCGTCAATTGAGTTTTCCGAAAAATCTGTGGGAACAAGTATGTTTTCATACCAAGCCTTACTTCCTTCAGGTACGAAAAGCACAGAGCAGGGTGCCTTTCG
>JAYEMW010000257.1:0-14322 GCA_034718555.1 Thermodesulfobacteriota bacterium | reverse complement strand
TCTCTTCCAATGAAGATGATGTCTCCTCAATGGATGCTGCCTGTTCAGAGGCGCCTTCCGCCAGGGACTGGCTGGCAGAAGATACCTGACCGGAGGCGGATGATACCTGGTCTGCACCTTCATTAAGACCTGTTATTGTGCGGTTTAAATTAGTTGTTATCGCCCTGACAATGAATAGTGTTGGACCGACAATGAAGATTAACAGGATTATTGAAAAAATAACAATACCCCAGTGAATCTTACTTAATGTATTGTAAAGATTTTCTGCATGATAGACATAGGCCATCAAACCAACTTTTTTGCCACTGAAATCTTTGATAGGAAAACCTGCAACCACGTACTTACCATTTTTTTCCTGCCATTGGCCACGACTTGCCCTGGAAAGAAAATCAGTTGTTAAAATATGATCGGTAATTTTTTTGTCGGTAGATGACACATAGACAAATTTATCGCCGATCACTGGATATTTTTTAGGGTTTTGCAGCTTATGGGCAATGGATAAAAATTCCTTATTCATATACACCGCTATAAATTCATTAGCATTGGAGATGCTGTATTTAACCACCGGGTTGTAGCTTGAAAGGGCTTCGACTGAACCTAAGTAGCGGCCGTTATCTGCTACAACAGGCGCAATTCCACGAATTGCAAAACCTCCCCTGCCGATTTCAATGCCTGTGATAGGGTCGTGGTTTCCCTCGCTTATTTTCATAACAGTATTCCGGAAAGAAGAAAGATCATCGCTCTTGCTCTGCTTCTTCTTCCAGAGGCGCAGCAGGCTCCGCGCCGGTGGCAAGTGGAAATGAATGCGAAAATTATCTTTTTGGAGGTTTTTAGTGTAGCCCTTCTCAATGGAGGAAAAATAATCTCTTAATTTTTCCCTGGCCCCTTCCATATGCTGGTCATTTTCATTATTAGTATCCCCCTGGTAAGCAATTAAATATGCCTTCTGTACAGCCTTGGCCTGGCTAAAGAGGGAGGCATGGGAAAGCATTTTTTTTGAAATACGATCTTCGCTGGTTTTGATATCCGTAATTTTTGACTGAACCATATTTTTCAAGTCCGTTTCAATCATTCCAGATACAATTGAATCTCCAAGAAAATAAAGCAAAACCGCAAAAATAACCGTTCAACCAATTACCGGAATCAATATTTTTGTGCCGATACTTCTATTTCTGAACATATTTATACTCCCTTTATTTAATATCTGCTGATCGCATAATTTATTATTTTACTGCTTACGCTGCCTTCTCCATGACGGCAATCTCCTCACTATTTAAAACCCTGTCTATATCAAGGAGTATCTTAACACCTCCGGATACCTTGGCCATGCCAAGGATGTATTCGGTGTCAAGGCTCGTTCCGAATGCAGGAGTGTCCTCAATATCCCCTGCCTTTATGTTTAATACCTCTGAGACCGTATCCACTATAGCGCCTATCTGTATGGAGCTGTCCTGTGCATTTATCTCTACCACTATAATGCAAGTCCTGTCCGTATATTCCATAGGTTCCATACCAAACCTGAGTCTTAGGTCTATTATAGGAATCACCTTTCCCCTTAGATTGATTACGCCTTTGACAAACTCCGGCGTCCTGGGAACAGATGTAATGGGCATAATGCCAATAATCTCTCTTATCTTAAGGATGCCGATTCCGTATTCCTCGTCCGCCAGGGCAAAGGTAAGGTACTTGCCTCCACGGTCTGCCATGGCCTTTACAGCCTGGTCCATTGTTTCAGCTAACTCCGCCATTCGTTGACCTCCTTTTTTATATTTTCCATACAATATAGCGCAAATTTCTTGCCACAACTGTCAATCGTGGAACTTTGCTTGATGGAATATATGCTTACCTCGTTTGGTTTATTTTTAGCAAAATACATGCCATGGGTGTCTAATTCACATATCTTGCAGCTATCCAGGAAGATAGGCGCGTATTTAAGCATAAAAAATTTTTATGTTTATATTTCATAATTTGTTGTTCTTCCATGGGAATAGTAACTGGAACTGGAAATTTGATAAACATATGTTGGGTCTTTTTTAAAATTTTTAATTTCAAATTACGCTATCAGTACTAAAGGGGGGGTCCCTTAAATCCATGTCAAAATATATGTCAATTAATTGACGGAAATAAAAATTTTTGACGAAACAGCATATTTTTAAAAATCCATATTGGTTTTGTGAAAGCCTTTATTGTTTGTTGTTTCTAAGTTTTAAAAACATTAACAATCTGGTAAAAAATCTCGAAATTTTCATACCGAACCCCGTATTAAGGGTTCACGAAAAAATAAGTTCACAATTTCAGGTGTTGAGGCGCCCGCCTGACAAGGCGTGGAAACGCAGGAATATCAGGAATATTCCGAGTTTTCAGAACGCAGTCAGGCAGGATGCATCGGCGGCTGAAATGTGAAGTTATTTTTGAGTGAGCCCTAAGCAAATAACCCCGGCTCTTCGCCTCAGTTCAGGGTTATTAATGAAAGAAACTTATAGGTCGAATAAGAGATTTAAAGACCGTCAGGACAGGGGAATCTCTTTTTGAATGGCCGCAAATAATATGCATCATTTCATGGGGTGCAGATAACATTAAGTATTCTGCACAGTAAAATCTAAAGGTTATTCTTTCATGGCAATACCATAGAAGATACACGGTTCTGCTTAGGGTTCACGAAAAAATAAGTTCACAATTTCAGGTGTTGAGACGCCCGCCTGACAAGGCGTGGAAACGCAGGAATATCTGGAATATTCCGAGTTTTCACAACGCAGTCAGGCGGGATGTATCGGCGCCTGAAATGTGAAGTTATTTTTGAGTGAGCCCTTACCTTTGTATAGAGAAACAAACAGGGATGCCTTAAACACACTAAGGCTATGTGTGTTGCGGCCATTCAAAAAAAAATTCCCCTGTCCTGATATATAGGCAAAGGATGTTGAACAGTTTTATCCAAAAGCTAATGGCTAAAAGCTAACCGCACAGGTTGAATAAGCTTGACATTGCAGCGGGCCGTCTCATTGGGCAGCTTAATCCTCGCGTAAATGGTATGATAGTTGCGATTAAGTTGAACAGTTTTATCCAACAATAGTTAAGGTTTGACCCTCAATTCTTTCATAGTTAAGGTTTGACCCTCAATTCTTTCACTTCGATGTGGCGTCTTGTGGAAAAACTAAGAAAGATGCTCTTGAAGGTCTAAGTCGTGCCATCGAAACATATATAGAGTATATGATTTCTGAAGGAAGGGAGAACGACATCTATCGACCTGTTCCTATGAACGAATTAAAATCTTTTCTATTCCCCGAGGATGAGGCAGAAGAGAAAACTTTTAAAGCCGTTCCTTTAACCTTCCAGTATGCTTAAGAATCTCTCAAGCCAGGATGTGGCGTTCATATTAAACCAGGTTGGGATTACCTTTAAAAGACATGGAAAGGAAGATGTTTTCGAGGGGTGCTACGGTGGGCGAACAAGGGTTGTCATTGTACCTTGGAGTAAGCGAAGCATTCCACAAGGCACGTTGAATTCTATTTGGCGGCAGGCGGGAATTAGAAAAGACCTTTCGGAAAAATTATGGCAGAATAAATAGTTAACGCCTTCCACTCAAGTATTAGAGTGCGCAGACTTCAAAAACTGTTACCGTCTCCTAACCCACAATAAAGTCAGGAGGTCACGACGTCCTCTATTACATAACCAAGGGTTTTACGATACTCTCCTGAACATCTTCCCGTGTCAGGAGACGGGAGCCATTTCCTTGGTTCCTTTTCCTCAAAAACCCCATTTGGGGTCAAAAAGCGGGTTTTAAAATTTACCCAGTGAAATAATGAAAATCTATCATGAAATGATACAGATCTACTTGATATCTCCCCAAGCTGACCGCGTGGGGTGTCATCATAAAATATCTCCTTGTTGTATTTAGGCTTCCGGGCTTGGGCTGTTATAAGAAGAAATAAAAGCCCAATTTTTTTCTTGCTGAATCATGCTGATCATTATACACTAAATATATATAATTTCAAATATATAACTGTTTTTTTAATGTGATAAAGTAGAATTAAGCATCTTAGGTTTAACGTTCATGCTCATGGATTCTGTCTTTTATTATTGAACCTTTGAATCTTTATCCGCCGTTTTTGTGGCGGGCAGAACCCTGAACCTGTGAACGGTTACAATATTTCCAAAAAACAATAATTAAAACTCTGCGCCCTCAGCGTGCTCCGCGGTAGGCTGAACCGGTACGAAAGGATCTATTGTGACGCCACATCTTTTCTAACAAAATCTCTATTTTTCCGGCGGAAAGAATTCCCTCCTCTTTTGTAAAATACTCGCCTATGGGTCGCTGTAGGCTTCTCTGTTTGCCTACAAGCGCCATTCGTTCAAAGAGATTAATATAACCTTTTTTCCATGCATATTGGCAAAATTTCTCATTATAGCTACCTTCCATGGCCCTGTATTCAAGTATGCTTTTGATATCAAAAGATGATAGCATCCCCCATGACAGGGCAATCTGCCCAATAAGGGGGCGTTGTCTTTTTTGCCAGGATATTGCACTGATGAGCGTTTTCCAGGAAATAAGACCGGAATAATATAAAAATTGCCCTAACAGCAGCTTTCGTTTTGGTATAAATCCCTTGTAATAATGATCTGGAAAGACATCTTTGGTGTTATAATATTTAGCCCTGCTCTCTTTAACATCCCTTTTTTCATTAAAAACATGTTTATTTTTATCTTTAATAATAGCGATCAGTTTCTCGTAAGCCGTGGCTACCCTTATAAACTCCCGGTTCATACTATCTTCATCTCTCCCAATTATTTTTGAGCGATCAGGATGGGTTTCAAACACCTTTTTCCTGTAAGCAGCCTTGAGTTCTGATGGTTGAATATCTTTCAAGGTCTCATAAGATACATCAGCATAAGTACCGAACAGTACATTGTAAGAATCAATAAGGTGTTCTTTTGATATATATGTTGGCATTATGCAACCCATTTATTGTAGTAAACGATTTAAGTCTTTTCCGGAATTAAAGTATTCTATATATTGTGTGTTTGTCAAGAACAAATATCACATATAGTGCATCAAAAGATAAAATCTTTTTCGAATCACCGGACGTCAAATTAATGACATAACATTTTGACGGTGCTTTGATGTGGTTTGTTTTTACTTTTTGATCGCTCTATATACAGACCTCGTAATTTATAGCATGCAACGGTTTAATATTTTGGACATAAACCTCTGTTTCCAATCCCGCCTTGGCGGGATTAAAAGGTTCACGGTTCAAAGGTTCAGAGGTTGAGCTCTCGTAGTATTAACCCAATCAAATCAATGGTTAAGGGAAACAGTGCTAAGCGGTTAACCCTGAATCCCGCTTTCAGCGGGAAACCCTAAACCCTGAACCCAGACCGAACTGATGTCCAATTAATTTGCAATCCCGCGTGATATAAAAACCTTTAGTCATTTGAATAATGAGAATGACGAGGTCTGATATAGAATTAGTTTTATTGTTTTGCCAAACATGTTGTTGATTAAAGAGGATAAGAAAAAAGGTAATAATTCACCGCAAGTTCGCAGCCTCCGGCCTATAGGGGACTACGCCCCGGAGGGAGAACGCAGAGATAAGAGCTTTAATAAAATATTACTAAAAAATAATGATTAAAACTCTGCGCCCTCAGCGTGCTCTGCGGTAAGCTGAACTGGTGCGAAAAAATTTATTTTTGGCAGGAATTTTGCAATAATTTGGGCATTAAGGATATATATACGAAATTTTTTACCGATATAATTTTTGATGTTCCAGCCAGCCCACCATAAATATGGCGGAGCTTGTCCTGATAAACCCCAACCAAAACTCTCATTTGTGAGGCTTTTTAAAGAGTGGGGCTGGATTATAGGCACAGGGGCGTATTTAGATGATATAGAGGCCAGGGTTGAGCAAAGAAGGATGGATCTGAAAAAAGAACTAAAAAAAATTGGGTCCGAAATAGAAAACAAGGTTAAGTTCATAAGTTCAAAGACTAAAAGGAATCTCAACCAGACCCCTTTATTCATTGGTATTATTACACTTGTTTTACTTTTGATTGTAATGTCCGCATCTTATTTTTTTATGAAAGGCAGCATTATCAATCAGCTACGTCGTATAATCCTGGGCCTTAACGACGGGGCAGACTAGGAGGCTGTCCGAGAATAGTAATTTTTTCTCAAATCGAGGAATGCGAAAAAAATTACCGCAGGTATATGGTTGATATTCCGAGGATAATTTTTTGAACATGACAAAGAGTTGAGGAAAAAGGACATTCTCGGACAGCCTCATAGAGACCTCTTTGGTTCCCCGATGAATCGGGATTTCCGCCACACAGCACAGGCGGACAAGTCCGTTACTCTCCAGCCGGTTTATCCTGGTTAGGATGTGGTAACATTACAAGCATAAGGCAAAATTTTGTGTAAATACAGACCTGCTGGATTCCGGCTTTCGCCGGAATGACGGGATGTGATTTCTCAATAAGTCTGGAGAATAGATCATGGATTCCTCCCGGACCCCGTATCCGGTACGGGGCAGTCCCAATCCGGGATCAGCCGGAATGACGATTTTTAACATCTCAATAATGCAGGTCATTTCTCTATTGTCCCTCTTTTATCCGCCAGTGTTTTTGGCGGGTTGAAAAAGGGGAATGGGGGGATTTCTTCTAAATCTGCCCGGACTTATTGAGATGTTACGAAATTATTTCTATAAATTAATTATCTAAATGTGGTATTGATCGATATATACAGATGAGGTAGCTACTCATATATACCCTTCCGGGGTATACGAAAACAGAAAGGAGACGCGTATGCATGTTAATTTAGTTAATCCCTTTATAGACGCAGCCTTAAATGTGCTTAGTACCATGGCATCAACAAAGGCCAACGCAGGGAAACCATTTTTAAAGGAAAAAGATGCAGCAAGAGGCGATGTCACAGGTATAGTTGGTCTTACAGGAGAGACTGAGGGAACAATATCGATAAGCTTCACTGAAAAATGCATTCTTTCCATTGTGTCAAATATGTTTGGAGAAGAGATGAAGGAAATGAATGATGAGATAAAGGATGCAGTTGGAGAGATTGCAAACATGGTCTCAGGTCAGGCAAGAAAACAGTTAAGCTTAAGCGAGCATGGCAGGTCATTGAAGGCTGCAATACCTACGGTAATTATGGGAAAAAACCATTCAGTAACACATATAACAAACAAGCCTATAATTGCTATTCCATTTACCAGCGACAATGGGAATTTTACTATCGAGGTCTGTATGTGAGGACAGTGAAAGGGCTTTAAAGAATGGAGATTACTGAAAAGCAGTTTAGAGAATTTAGTAAGCTGGTATATGCAGAGTGCGGGATCAATCTGCATGAGGGAAAAGAACAATTGCTTTCTGCCAGGCTGGCAAAAAGAATGCGACAGACAGGCATTAATTCCGTAACTGAATATATAGACGTATTGAAAAGCAATAACCAGGAAGTAGTAGATTTTCTTGACGCCATATCTACAAACCATACATTCTTTTTCAGAGAGAAACAGCATCTTGAATGTCTTAACAAGAGCCATCTAAAAATATGGTCCGCAGCATCGTCAAGCGGTGAGGAACCGTATTCAGTGGCCATTGATTGTCTGGAAAAAGGTTTTAAGCCAACCATTCTGGCAACCGATATTTCAACAAAGGTATTATCAATCGGGGAAAACGGTGTTTATCCCCTTGAAAGAGTCAAGGGTGTAGACACACCTTTAGTAAGAAAATATTTCCAAAAGGGACATGGAAAGTGGGATGGCTTCATCAAGGTTAAGGATGAGGTCAGAAAAATGGTGACATTCAAAAGATTTAATCTGATTAGAGATGCGCTGCCGGGGCAGGAGTATGATGTAATCTTCTGCAGAAATGTGATGATATATTTCGATAATACCGTGAAGGAAAAACTGGTAAATAAGTTATATAATGTTTTGAAATGGAACGGATATTTTATTATAGGAGGCGCTGAAAGCCTTAATAACCTTGAACATAAATATAAATACATTAAGCCGAGCATTTACAGCAAAGTATAGTGCAAATGTATCGGTTTACAGGGGCCGGGGATCAGGGGTCAGCGGCGATTTCGCAAATTACAAATAGAGATAAAAATGGGTGATGAAAAAAGAAAATTTACACGAGTGCCTTTCAGGGTTCAGGCGGAAATGACCTTTAACAAGGTGTTGTATGCGGCAGAAGAGTTAAGTAACCTCAGTATAGGCGGATGTCTTCTGAAAATAAATGAAGATTTAGAGCCCGAAGGTGATTGCCGGATAAGGATTTTTCTGACCGGAGTAAGTCCTGAACAGAGTGTCGAGGTTAATGGAAAGATTGTCCGGTACGAAAATGGATATGTGGCAGTCAAATTTACTAATATTGACCCTGATAGCCTCTTTCATCTGCAAAATATAATCTTATACAACTCTGCAGACCCTGATGAAGTTGAACAGGAAATCTTAGATCACCCTGGAATATTATAATTAATGATGAAAAATCCATTCCCTGTACTCATAGCAGAAGACGATCCTGTATCACGGAAACTGCTCGAAAAGCATCTCGCAAAGGTCGGATATAATGTTGTGTCTGCGGCAAATGGGCAGGAGGCCCTGGAAATATTTAAAAGAGAGTTCTTCCCTATTGTTATATCAGACTGGATGATGCCGAAAATGAACGGCCTTGAACTCTGCAAGGCTATTAGAAGCGATAAATCAAAGAAAGGGTACGTTTATATTGTTCTTTTAACAGGCAAAAATTCAAAAGAAGATATCATTGAGGGCTTAGAGGCAGGGGCAGATGACTATCTCACCAAACCGTTTAACAGGGCCGAGCTTTTTGCCCGACTTAATACAGGCAGGCGAATTTTAGAGCTTGAAAAATCTCTAAAAAAGGCCAATGAAGAAATAAGAATTCTATCTGTAACCGATCCCCTTACAGGTGTTTACAACCGGGGATATTTAAATGAACATTTGCCTCAGGAAATCGAAAGGGCGAAAAGATATGGACATAGTCTGTCTGTAGTGCTATGTGATATTGACTTTTTTAAAAGAGTAAATGATGAATACGGTCATCAGTCCGGCGATGACGTGCTAAAGGCATTTGCCGATTGCTTAATAGGGTCTGTTCGGAACGATGTTGACTGGGTGGCTCGATATGGGGGCGAAGAATTCCTGATTGTCCTACCGGAGACGGATATTCAATGGGCAATGCTTCTTGCTGAAAGACTTCGTAATGAAATTTCAAAAAAGGTATTTAAAGCCCATGGAGGAAAACTAAACATTACAGCAAGTTTTGGTGTGACTGGTTGGAATAAAAGAAATCAGGACAATAAAATTTCATCAGACGTTATGATAAACATGGTTGATCAATACCTGTACCAGGCAAAAGACGGCGGCAGAAACAGGGTTGAGGGCGGGAGAATATAAACTCTTTAGTGCCTTATAGATAAATTTGTTTCAAAAACAAGGAAAGACTGATGGTTACAGAACAGGACCATAGAGAAAGAAATCATGAAAGTGTCAAGGTTGATGAAAAATAGATTAATGAAAAACTTAAACGTGAGATTGAACAACGCCGGCATTCCCAAAAAATATTTGAGACACTGTACAATGCATCACCCTTTGGAATTTACATTGCCCAGGGAAAAAAATTTCAATTTGTAAACCCTGAATTCTCTCGAATTACCGGCTATAAAGAGGATGAACTGCTAAATATGGAATCCATATCCCTTATCCACCCTGAAGACAGGGGTATGGTAAGCGAGAACGCTGTCCGGATGCTGAAAGGCGATCTTTTTAAACCCTTTGAATGCAGGGCCATTTCAAAGAACGGGGAGATTGGCTGGATTTCCCAGAAAATAGTCCCCATTGAACGTAATGGAAGAAAAGCGGTCCTTGGTTACTACATGGACATAACAGAACAGAAGACAACGGAAGAGGCCTTAAAAGAAAGTGAGAAAAAATTCAGGATACTCTATGAAAAGTCTAAAAGAGCAGAGGAGGTTTACCAATCCCTCCTTAATTCCTCAGCGGATGCCATAGTAATCTATGATTTGGGAGGAATGCCGAACTATATAAATTCTTCGTTTACCGAAATGTTTGGATGGACCCTGAAAGAAGTTAAAGGGAGGCGCATTCCCTTTGTGCCGGAATCAGAAATGGAGGCAACTGCCGCTACCATTAACAGTGTAGTAAAAGAAGGGAAGCCCCGCCAGGGATTTGAAACAAAGAGGCTTACAAAAAATGGAGATTTGATAGATATAAGCATCAGCGCTTCCGTATATGACGACCATGAAGGGAAACCTGCGGGAATGCTTGTTATACTCAGGGATATTTCCGA
Organism: Thermodesulfobacteriota bacterium; assembly: GCA_034718555.1. GTDB lineage: Bacteria > Desulfobacterota > DSM-4660 > Desulfatiglandales > B25-G16 > M55B121. Next base: position 3,984 of record JAYEMW010000257.1, on the reverse strand, counting down.
TACAAAGAGACTGCAGGCTCAACTGCACCAGGCCCAGAAGATGGAGGCTATAGGAACATTGGCAGGGGGCATTGCCCATGATTTCAATAATCTTCTTATGGGAATTCAGGGAAACGCCTCCCTTATGCTTCTTAAAACAGACCCGGAAACTCCCCGCTACGACCGGTTGAAAAATATTGAAAGACAGGTTGAGATGGGCAGCAAACTTACATCACAACTGCTTGGTTATGCACGAAAGGGAAAATATGAGGTAAAGCCAACCAATCTAAATAAATTAATTGAAGAAATCAGCGAAACCTTTGGCCGGACAAGAAAGGAGATTGTTATTCATAAGGACCTTGCCGATGATTTATTACCTATAGAAGTGGACGAGGGACAGGTCGGGCAGGTGTTATTAAACCTTTTTGTAAATGCCTCGGACGCCATGGCCGGGGGAGGAACACTTACATTAAAGACCATTAATGTAAACAGCAATGATATGGGTGGTGGCCAGTATAAACCAAAACAGGGAAATTACATCATGTTGAGAGTTGCTGATACTGGAACAGGCATGGACAAAGAAACAATGGGCAAGATCTTTGACCCATTTTTTACAACCAAAGAAATGGGACGGGGGACAGGCCTTGGTTTGGCCTCTGCTTACGGAATTATAAAAGGTCATAGCGGCTATATTGATGTTAAGTCCAGAAAAGGGCATGGATCGACATTTAAAATATATCTTCCTGCATCTACCTCAGGGCTCAGGGCTCAGTGGTCAGAGGTTAGCGAGGATGTCAGGCATGGAGATGAAACAATACTCCTGGTAGATGATGAAGAGATAGTGCTTTCCGTTGGGCAAGAATTATTAGAGGCCCTTGGATATGAGGTAGTAACAGCCGGAAGCGGCATAGAGGCCATAGAAAAATATAAAGAGAGAAAAGATCAGATTTCCCTGATAATTTTGGACATGATCATGCCGGGTATGGGTGGTGGAGAGACCTATGATATATTAAAGGAAATAGACAAAGGCATAAGGGTTATACTTTCCAGTGGATACAGCATAGAAGGCAGGTCCACAGAGATAATGAACAGGGGTTGCAATGGATTTCTCCAAAAGCCATTTAAACTTATTCAACTATCACAAAGCATAAAAGATGTATTAGAAAAGGCGTAACCGTTCATGCTGAACCAATATAATGAGATAAATCTGATATGGAAATTTCTTCAAAAATAAACCGGCGTCATGTGGCATCCGGAAGTTATGAAATTAGTAAAAAGCAAAATGGTTTTTTATATAGCTACCTCGGAAGCTGTGTTGGGGTAACGCTTTGCGATAAGAAGGCCGGGGTAGGAGGGCTAATTCATTTGCTTCTCCCAGAGCCGACAGGTACAGATTACGCTATAAAGAAAGAAATTTATGCAACTACGGGTATGCCCCTTTTTATAGATGCCTTATGTGATATGGGGGCAGAGAAAAAAAGATTAGAGGCCACTATTGCAGGCGGCTCACTGGTAGGACCTCTATCCCAGGAAGACCTCGACCTTGATATCGGTGGCAGGACCACGGATGTTGTCAATTCTATATTGCAAGAAGAAGGTATAAAAATTAATCAAACGGAAACAGGTGGGTTTTTTAGTTGTAAATTAATTCTTGACTTAAAAACATTGAAAAGTTCTATGCAACCGATAGCTGACACAACGCCGTATAAAGAAGAAAATATTAAAAAAATTAATCGATCCGAGATCCTTCATGCTATTGACCTTGTGCGGCCTATCCCCCAAATAGCCCTTAAGATAATACGCATGATTCAGGAAAAGGACTATAATATGCAGAAGATTGCCAGGGAGGTTAAACAGGATCAGATTATAAGCGCCAAGGTAATTAAATTATGTAATTCATCCTTTTTCGGCCTAAAAAAAAGTGTTTATTCTATTGATAGGGCTCTGGTGATTTTAGGTGAAAAATTACTTATGCAATTGATTTTATCCGCCTCGTTTGAGCTATATTTTTCCGATTCTGAAGGGGGTTACTCCCTATGCAGGGGAGGGCTTTTTCAACATGCCTTTGGCACTGCAATGGCTGCAGAGCAATTAGCCAAATTTTCAGCAGGTGTAACACCTGACATAGCATATACTGCAGGCCTCATGCACGATATAGGAAAGGTTGTTTTAGACCAATATTTGGCAGCGGAGCTTCCCCTTTTTTATAGACGGACGCAGACAGAAGGCATGGAGCTTTGCGATCTGGAAAGGGAAAGGTTTGGAATTACCCACCCGGAGGCCGGCGGAATATTGGCTGAAAAATGGGATTTGCCGGAAAATCTGGCAGATGCAATCTTAAACCATCACCAACCGGAGCATGCAAGTATAGACCCTAAGCTTACACACCTAATATATGTCGCCGATTTAATTATGAGCAGATTCCATGTGGGACAAGAATTAGAACGCCTCAATACAAAGGGATTGCCCTCTCGGTTAAAACAAATTGGACTATCCTCCTCACAGCTTCCAACAATAATAGGTCTTATCTCTCAAAAAATATCCAATGATTCATCGGGCATGGCCTATATGGCATATTAAAGAATTAAATATTTGTCGCGCAACGATCTAATGAATCGACTTAAACAACAGGAGAATTAGCGATATGCATAATCAATATACTGGAAAGGGTAGGATGCCAAGGGCTTACATGAATGAGGCAGAGGGAATAGTCAAAGAAATCAAGGATAAAAAAGCCTTGGTTTTAACGGATAAACAGTCAATGTGCGGGCAATGCTCGGCCAAGGGTTTTTGCGACATGCTTGGAGGAGGAAAAGAGGTTCTGTCTGAAACCATAAATCCTGTTGGCGCCAGAGTTGGGGATACAGTGAAGATCGGCGTGCCATTTGGCGTAATCACAAAGGCTTCCACGGTTGTGTACATGATACCAGCCATAGGGCTCACAGGTGGAGCCTCCATTGGTTATGTTTTAGGAAAATCATATAATTTTGATATCAATTTATCTACACTTATTGGTTCTTTGGTCTGTTTAGGGATATCCATGATTGCCGTCAGATTTGCAAGTGATTCCTTAAGCAGAAAGCCCTCCTTTCAACCGGAGATTATAAAAATAATCAATCCTGATACTTATAAACAGGATAAAGAAGAGCTTTAATTGATTAGCCTTTGGCCTTACACAAACAATAGAACTTAATCATTGTTGTCAACGGCCGCATTTAGATTATACCCTGCTTTTTTATAATCATCCAGTGCACGCTCCTTTAGGTTGCTGTCATTTGTCTTATGTGAGTACTTATCGGCCAGCTCTGCAGCATGACTATACATGCCTTCCTTCTCATATCCTGTCACCTTCCTGTGAACATCTGCATATTCGGAAGACTGTTCTATAATTGCAGCATGACACCATGATATAATTTTTTTAACTGTTTCCCCGCAATATGGGCAACAAGACAATGGCCTTTCATCTATATTCTGGATATATTCAAATCCTTTTTTGCATTTCATGCAACCATTCTCAGGGCTTATAGCCTGATATTCGTATATTGGCATTAAAATAGCGCTCCTTATATTATTTTTTACACACTATATTACCATAAAATTCTGTAGCCCGCCACATACAATAACGTAACTCAATAAAATAGACACCAAGATTATTTTTATTTTACAATGCATTATTCACAATCGTTATTGACATTTTTGAAATGCCGACTTATAAGACTAAGTAAAATTTTCACTGTATTGACAGTGACATCTCAATAAGGCAGGGCATTTCTATAGCTTCCCCCCTTTAACAAAGGGGGATTGAGGGGGATTTTTTCTAAAGCTGCCCGGACTTATTGAGATGTTACTATTGACATAATTAAAAAATTAAGGTATCTATATTTGGGATCAGAGATCAACTAAGGTAGTGAGTTAAAATAACTTGTACAGATTACGCAGAATTTTATTTCGTCTTCAAGGCACGAGGAGTGCACATAATAAATTATGTAAGCGACGAGTAACGTA
>JAYEMW010000256.1:0-14399 GCA_034718555.1 Thermodesulfobacteriota bacterium | reverse complement strand
GCCCTTTTTCCTCAACTCTTTGTCATGCTCAAAAAATTATCCTCGGAATATCAACCATATACCTGCGGTAATTTTTTTCGCATTCCTCGATTTGAGAAAAAATTGCTATTCTCGGACAGCCTCCTATCGGGATCTTCGGCAAATTTCCAGTTTCGAGTTTCCAGTTTCAACACAATACCGCCTTCATACTTGCGGCAGTTGCTTGAACAACAGACTCTGATATATCAATAGGTCCTGTTGCGCCTCCGCAAACAAATATTCCATCAACAGTTGTCTCTAACGGTGCAAGCAGTGGATTCTTTTCTTTAAAGAAGCCCAGTTTATCAAGGTCAACCTTCAACGTTTTGGCCAGCCTTTTGTTTCTGTCGCTTGGCACAAGACCTGTAGAAAGCACTAAGAGATCTACCTCATCCTCATATATTTCGCCGGTATCCAGATTTTCATATCGAATGGTAAGGTTTTTTGTCTCTGGGTCTTCAAACACATCATAAGGCCGGGCCCTCACGTACCTGACATTATTCTCCAGGGCCTTTTCGTAAAAGCCCCAAAAACCCTTTCCGTAGGCCTTGAGATCATTATAATATACAGTTGTCTCCACAGATGAATCATGTTCTTTTGTTATAATAGTCTGCTTGGTGGCAACCATGCAGCAAACCTTAGAGCAATATGGTACACCTCCTTCAGACAGTCCCCGTCCTGCACATTGAATCCACCCAATCTTTTTGGCGTTCTCTTTATCCGAAGGTCTTATAATGTGTCCTTCAGTTGGGCCACCGGCATTCATTAGTCTCTCGAATTGTGTATTCGTTATAACATTTTCATATTCATCATAGCCATACAGACCATGGGCAGGCTGGGCGTCCTTTATTCCCGTGGCAACTATTATGTTCTTCACCTCGATATCGACATTTCTGTTTGACTGCCATAGAACAACTGCGTCTTTCCCTTCTTTTTGGCATGCCTGGACACAGAGGGCAATGGGACACTCCCTGCACTGACTGCAATCTACAACACACCCGCCAACACATGCGCCCTTATCACGCATTTTTCCGAACCGACAATCCGGATCAATTATAGCCGCATTTGGAACTGCCTGGGGAAAGGGGGTGTAAACAAGCTTTCTCATGCCGCCAATCTTTCCATCAAGCTCGTCAGGGATACTAACAGGACAGGCCTCTACGCAAGATCCACAGCCGGTACATTTTTCTTCGTCTATAAATCGGGCCTTTTTAACGAGTCTGACCTTAAAGATTCCATTATCCTTTTTTACCCTTCTGACATCCGTATTAGTTAGAATTTCTATATTCGGGTGGTTATCAACCTCATACATAAGGGGGGATTCTATGCATATTGAGCAGTCATTCGTAGGAAAGGTCTTGTCTAATCGGGCCATCATTCCACCGATACTTGGCGTATCATCCACCAAGTAGACCTTGTTTCCATAGTCTCCTGCATTTAATGCGGCGTTTATGCCGGCTACTCCGCCGCCTATAATCAAAATTTCATCAGACATGGACTACCTTCACCTTGATTTGTTGTAGCTGCTTAGCTATATGTCTACCTTTTTTGACCTCTGAACCCCGAACCCTGTTACATCATATTTCCGTTAAAATAATAGCCTTCTGTTCACACACGGCCACACATGTACCGCATCCTAAACAATTTTCCGGGCGTATTGGGAAGGATTTTTTGTTATCAATCTTAAAAACATCCACCGGGCAAAACTCTAAACATTTGCCACACCCGTTACATTTTTTGCTGTCAATCTTTAAGAGATAGACAGAATATTCTTTTTTCGACCTTGCCATTAGGCTCCATTTTTATCTTGACAAAACTTTTGTATACAGTATACAAGTTATAGTCAAGAAAATATTTTTCTTTAAAATACTTTGTCCTCATTTTTTATTTAGGAGAGCAACCATGGACCAAAAAAAAAGTTTGTATTCTTCAACTATTAACCCACTCCTTGTCACACCGACCCGTCCCCTTCCAAAGGAAATAGCCATAGTAGGAGCAGGCACTATTGGTCCGGATATAGGATATTACCTTAAAAGCGCCTTGCCGGATATAAAGCTCTTTATTGTTGATGTTGTGGAGGAACCATTAAAGAAGGCGGAAAAGAGAATCTCCGGTTATGTGCAAAAAGCCCTGGATAAAAGAAAGATGAAAGAAGAACAAGGCAGGGCAGTCCTCGATAACATTGTATATACAATGGATTATAATGAGATAAAGGAATGCGACCTTGTTATAGAGGCGGCAACGGAAAGTATTCCCCTCAAACAGAAAATATTCAGCGCCATAGAAAACATTGTTGGAAAAGATACCATTATAACCTCAAATACCAGCTCCATACCGGCGGACAGAATATTTTCCAATATGAAAAACCCGGAAAGGGCCACTATCACACATTTTTTTGCCCCAGCATGGAGGAGTCTGCCCGTAGAGATTATCACATGGGAAGGCGTGAAAGGGGAGGTTGTCGATTATCTGTTCTGGTTTTTCGCCCAAACAGGCAAGGCGCCTGTAATAACGGATAATGCCATCTGTTTCATGTTGGACCGAATATTTGATAACTGGTGTAACGAAGCGGCATATTTGCTGGATAAGTTTCCTGCAAGCTGGATTGACTCTGTAGCGGAGGAGTTTGTGTTTGCAGGCCCCTTCTTTGTCCTGAACATGGCCCATGGCAATCCTATTATTATTGAAACAAATACCCTACAGATGGAGGAAGGCCCTCATTACCGGCCTGCGCCGATTTTAGGTTCAGTGGAAGCCTGGCTCACAAATCGTCCCGGTAAAAAGGTAGAGATTCCCGAAGATAATAAGAATACGATCAGGGACAGATTGCTTGGAATCCTTTTTTCCCAGTCATTTGATATAATTGACAGGGGAATAGGCACCAGGGAAGACCTTAACTTTGGTTGTCAGGTGGCACTTGGATTTAAAAAAGGGGCATTTGATATTATGCGCGATATCGGAGAAGCCGAGGTAAGCCGAATTATGAAGCAATTCATAGAAGACAGGCCGGGCTTTCCCCAGCCAAAAAGGAGCTTTTCCGAATACCAGGATTTCAGTCGTTATCTCCTTGTAGATGAGATAGAAGGTGTCAAGATTATCACCATAAGACGACCCCAGGCAATGAATGCCATAAGCGATGAGATAGATAACGAGATCCTGAAGATTTTGAGGGAAAACATAAATGACCCTGCTGTCAAAGGATTTGTTATCACCGGTTATGGTAATGCCGCATTTTCAGCAGGAGCGGATATAGGCAAATTCCCGGCAACCCTTGGAAACAAGGAAGCGGCGGCTCAATATGCAAGGGACTGTGCTGATGTGCAGCTCTTTATGGACAAGATGGAAAAGCCTATTGTAGCTGCTATTAACGGCATGGCCCTTGGAGGGGGATTAGAGATAGCTATTCGATGTCACAGTATGGTGTCAACAAAAAATGCCTTTTTTCAGTTTCCGGAGATAACCCTTGGCATATTGCCGGGTATCGGGGGGTGCATTGTGCCCTATAGAAAGTGGCCCAAGGGCGCACCAGTTTTTAACGATATGCTCTGCCTGGCCAGGCGTATGACCGTTAAAGAGGCCTATGATATTGGAATGGTTACTTCAATATCCGGAGACTATTCCGAGATGATAAAAGAGGCGGTAAAAGAGGTTCACAGCATCGCGGGGAACATTAAAAGAATACCTGAGGGAAAGGTAGATATACCCGAGATTAGTGTTCCAGATAACCCCATGGCAGGTAAATTAAAGTTGAGCAAGGAGGGAATTTCCATAATAGTGAAGACGGTTAAGGCAGGCGCGTCGGCTGATTCTCTTAGCAATGCCCTGGAAATAGGTTATCAAGGCTCTGCTGAGATTGCCTGCACCGATGGAGCCAGGGAGGGAATTTCCGCCTTTCTGGAAAAGAGAAAACCGGAATTCAAAAAATGATTTAACTATTTAATGCCTTATAAATATATTTGTGCTCAAAACGCGCAGAAAATCAAAAATACGTCATCTTCTCTCGCAAAGCCGCAAAGCTCGCAAAGAAAAAAATGAGATGAATTGCTAAAAAACCCTTTGCGTCTTTGCGCCTTTGCGAGAGAACTTTTTCCGGTTGATCTGGGTTAGGCAAATAGGCTGAAGGGCTGCGCGGGACAATCTGAGTTGAAGATTGGTGCACTCGTAAAAAGTCGTCACTCCGGTAAAAACCGGAGTCTATATGGCCTGCAACTGCTTGAAAAGACTGGATTCCGGCTTTCGCCGGAATGACGGAAAACGGTATTTTGAAACTTTTTACGAGATTGAAAATTATAATATTAAACTTTTCAGGGATTATTAAATGAACATAATAACACTTATTAAACAAGTGCCTGACACAACGGAGATAAAGATTGATCCAAAGACAGGCAACCTTATAAGAGAGGGGATAGAAAGTATTATAAACCCTGATGACAGGCATGCAATTGAGCTGGCGGTTGCGTTAAAAGAGAAACATGGGGGAAAATCGTTCGTAATATCCATGGGACCCCCTCAGACCATAGATGCCATATCAGAGGCAATCGGTATGGGGATTAATGAAGGAGTATTGCTTACAGACAGGAACTTTGGGGGAGCAGACACATGGGCTACATCCTTTACCCTGGGAAAGGCCATAGAAAAAATTAAAAAATACGACCTTATCATCTGTGGCAGGCAGGCAATTGATGGTGATACTGCCCAGATCGGACCCCAGGTAGCCGAATTTTTAGGGCTGCCCCAGTTAACATATGTAATGGATATAGAGGAGCTCGATGATAAGCGAATAATTGCCCGAAGGGCCATAGGAGATGGGTATGAAAGAATTGAATCACCTTTGCCGGCGCTGATTACTGTTGTCGGGGAATTAAATAGGCCCAGATATCCGAGGGTTGATTTGCTGATCAATGCCTGTAAGGAGAAGGCCCGGATAACACATTGGAATGCGGCAGACCTGGGCGTTTCGGTCCAGGAAATAGGATTGCCCGGATCATTAACAAGGGTTATGAAGACATTTTCCCCTAAAATGAAAAGGGAAGGTGAAATGCTTGCAGGAGATAAAACAGAGGTAGTAAGTCAACTTGTTGACAGATTAGTCAACAATCACCTTATATAAGATTAAAAAGAGGGTTTTATGGCTATATTTATCGATTATGATCTCTGCACCGGATGCAAACGATGTGTAAAGATCTGTCCATATAATGGCGTAGAAATTGAGGATGGGAAGGCTGTAATAAATGACAGGTGCACCTCCTGTGGAGCATGCATTGATACATGCCCTGAAAATGCAATAAGCTCGGATATAAAAGAAAAAGAAATACCGGATTTCAGCGACAGAAAGGGAATATGGGTATTTGCCGAACAGATAAACGGAAAAATGGCAAAGGTCACAAAAGAGCTGTTAGGTCTTGGTCAGTCCCTTTCCAGGGAACTTAATCAGGAATTATCAGCCGTTCTTCTCGGTAATAATGTTGCCCATCTTACAGAAGAGCTCCAGGAATATGGTGCACAAAATGTTTACCTTGCACAGCATGAACTGCTTTCAAGCTATCAGACAAACCCTTTTACAAAGGTTATCTCTGAGATACTACTACAAGACAAACCCAATATATTTATTATCGGCGCCACCCCTATTGGGAGAGATCTTGCACCGAGGATATCAATGAGGTTAAACCTTGGGCTTACTGCAGACTGTACGGAATTGACCATAGACCCGGATGATAGTTCGCTGCTCCAAACAAGGCCTGCTTTTGGTGGAAACGTTATGGCAACCATTAAGACTTCATACAGCAGGCCGCAAATGGCCACTGTCAGACCAGGCGTTATGGAACCTAATAAAGCAGACAGCCCATCTCAGTGCAAGGTTAAGAATGTGGATGTAAGCCTCGCAGAAGAGGATGCCCTGACCAGAATATTGGAATTTGTGAAGGAAAAGAAAAAAATAGTCAGTTTAGGCGATGCAAAGATTATTGTTGCCGGCGGCAGGGGTATAGGCTCGGAAGATGGCCTGAAGCACCTTTTTAAACTTGCAGAAGTTTTAGGCGGAGAAGTTGCAGGCACAAGGATGGTCATTGAGGAAGGATGGCTACCTGTTGAAAGGCAGGTTGGACAGACAGGCCAGACAGTAAGACCGGAACTATATGTTGCATGCGGTATATCCGGCGCCATCCAGCACAGGGCTGGAATGCTTGGCTCACGATATGTTATTGCCGTTAACAAGGATAAGAGGGCGCCTATATTTGAGGCAGCGGACTGGGGTATTATTGGAGATCTTCACGAGGTTGTTCCAACATTAACCAATGCAATTATGAATAGAAAGGGGCAGTAGAGGCACAATGGAACGTTCAGATATAGAAAAACTCTTAAGAAAAGTTATGGCTAAATTTGTAGATGAAGAGGTAATCCCAGTTGCCAGAGAGCATGATGAGAGCGGTGAATTTCCCTATGATTTATTTAAAAAGATAGCGGACATGGGTATTCTGGGAATAAGGTACCCTAAAAAGGTAGGCGGCTCAGGGGGAAACACGACACTTTACTGCATTACTGTAGAGGAATTGGCACGAGGGCTTTTGAGCCTGGGCGCTACTACGGCCATGCAATGCCTGATGGCCACGGACGGCCTCTATCGGTATGGAACAGAGGAGATGCATGAAAAATACCTTCACCCTGCAATAAGGGGTGAAAAAATCGGCGCATTTCAGCTTACGGAGCCGGAGGCAGGCTCTGACCTTAGCAATGTCCGTACCAGGGCAATAAAAACCAACGATGGATGGGTTATTAACGGAATGAAGACCTGGTCTACAAGCGGACCAATAGGGCATTTTCATACCGTCCTTACACAGACTGATCCGGATAAGGGATTAAAGGGATTAATGTTCATGTTTATCCCCAGCGATACACCGGGTTTCTCCCACAGCAAAAAGTTCGATATGTTAGGGACCAGGACAACACAGATGTCGGAGATCTACTTTAATAATTGTCATGTACCCAATGAATATATGTTAGGTCAATTGGGAAGAGGACTCGATGTTTTATTGACCATACTTTCAGAAATCAGGATTATGACTGCCTGCCTTGCCTTAGGCTTACAAAGGGCTGCCATGGATGATTCAATTCGGTATTGCAAGGAGAGGGTACAGTTCGGAAGGCCTATAGGGTCTTTCCAGCTTATACAGGCAAAGATCGCAAATATGGCCGTTAATTTAGAGGCCGGAAATCTTATGTCCTACAAGGTCACCCACCTAATTGACAACAATATTCCCTGTTTGAATGAGGCGTCCATGGCAAAATATTTTACAACGGAGTCAGCATGCAAGGCCGCTGACGAGGCAACTCGGATTTTTGGAGCCTATGGCTATTCCATGGAATATAATGTTCAGCGATATTACAGAGACAACCGTTTTCTTCTTTATGGCGGTGGTACCCATGAGGTACTCCAGACGACGATTGCCAGACAATACCTTCGGTAAATTTATTAAAAAATACTAACAGATTGGGTTATGCTTTGCTGTATAATGTAAAAAAAGAGAATCTTGGAAATCAAGTTTTTGAGCAATTAAAAGAAATGATCTTTAATGGCGAATTTCCGCTTGGAGAACGCATCATAGAAAGTGAAGTTGCCGATTCTATTGGTATCAGCAGGACCCCTGTTAGGGAGGCCCTTCACAAACTTGAGGCTGAAAAATTGCTCGTACACCTCCCCAAGGGGGGCTATGTGGTAAAGGGCATGTCTCTTTCTGAAATTAAAGAGACATTCGACATAAGGGTTATCTTGGAAAGTTTCGCGGGCTTTCTTGCGGCCAAAAGGTGCAATGATAAGGAAATACTGCCATTAGAGAAGAAATTAGAGGAGTTTGAGGAATATTTAGTAAAAAATGATCTCAAGGAATTAACAAGAATAAACACAGAATTTCATGAACTCTTATACGCCCTTAGCAAAAGTCCAAAGCTAATCAAGATGATAAATGGTTTAAGAGATGATATATTCCTTTTTAGAGAAATTCTATTGGATTCAATGAAAATGGCCGGTTTATCCCATGACGACCATAAAGAGATGATAAAGGCCATAAAGAATAGAGAGGCAAAAAAGGTAGAAAGACTTATCAAGGAACATATATTGAGGGGCGAGGACTTTGTAATTAAGGAAATGAAAAAAACCGGATAAGAAAAATTAACATTTCTTTTTATACTAAGTGAGATGGAGGAGGGAATAATAATGCCTGAAAAAAGAATTAGGATCATTGTTGCAAAGCCGGGACTTGACGGCCATGATAGGGGAGCAAAGGTTATGGCCCATGCCCTTAAAGACGCAGGCATGGAGGTTATATATACGGGGCTGCATCAAACTGTTCCTTCTATAATGAAGACAGCTATTGAAGAGGATGTGGATGTTATCGGCCTGTCTATAATGTCCGGCGCACATATACCCATATCTAAAAAGATTATGGAGGCGGTTAAGGAAGAGGGTTTAGATGATGTGATTGTTGTGGTTGGGGGAGTAATACCAACCAAAGACATCTCCTTGTTGAAAGACATTGGGATTTCCGGTGTCTTTCCAGGTGGAACATCCTTTGAGGAATCTATAAAGTTTATTAAAGAGAATGTAAAATTCAAAGCAGCATGATTTAAGAAAAGTCAAAATAAGTTTTTATATTTTGACTTTGTATTTTGAAATTGTTTAGAGTTTAGGAATAAGGATTTAGGATTTTCCACACTTTATTGAGCATGCTTGTATTTTTATGTGCAGACCCTTTAAATTCTATTAAAACAAATAACCATAGGAATAGGGGGAATAAATGGGAGTAGCAAAATATATTAAAGACGAAAAGGACAGGATTAAGGATGTTGTTTTGCAGTCCGGGATCCATGTAAAACCTCTTTACAAAGAAGAAGATCTACAGAATATTGGATTTGACTATGCCAAAGATCTTGGAGATTCTGGGCAATATCCCTTTACAAGGGGCATCCACGAGCAGGGATTCAGGAGCAGGGAATGGACAACAAGGCAATACTCAGGTTTTGGGACACCAAAGGAGACCAATGAGCGGTGGAAGCTTTTAATATCCCAAGGTCAAACCGGACTCAATGTGGCCTTTGATCTTCCTACCCAGATGGGATACGATTCTGATGATCCAATGGCAGAGGGTGAGGTAGGCAGGGTAGGAATGGCAGTAGATTCTCTAAAGGATTTCGAGATAGCCTTTAAGGATATCGCCTTAGACAAGATAGGTTCCGGCCTGACAATCAATGCTGTTGCCTCAATTATGGTTGCCATGTATCAGGCCGTTGCAGAGAGTTATGGATTCTCAAAGGAACAGATAAGCACAACGCCTCAGAATGATATATTAAAGGAGATAGTTGGCAGGGGCGCATGGATATTCCCGGTTGAGCCTGCAGTCCGCTTAATAGGGGATGTTATTGAATATTCCGTAAAGGAGACGCCGAGGGCTAACCCGGTAAGCGTATGTGGCTATCACATCAGGGAGGCAGGGGCGAACCCTGTTCAGGAGATAGCTTATGCCATACAGATTGCAAACGCATATATAGATAATGTCCTGGAAAGGGGATATGACATTGACGATTTTGTAGGTCGTTTCTCGTTTAATCTTGACGTATTTGGAAATCTCTGGGAACAGGTGGCAAAATTTCGTGCTGCAAGAAAGCTATGGGCAAAGAATATAAAGGAAAAATATGGCGCAAATAATAAAAAATCAATGTTTTTGAGGGGCATATTCGGCGGCGGCGGAGGAGGTCTCACAAAGGAGCAGCCGGAAAATAATATTGCAAGGAGCGCCTATTATGGCCTTGCAGCAGCTTTAAGCGGCGCTCAAACCATGGCCCTCTGTTCATATGATGAGGCCTATACTATCCCAACCCCTCATTCTGCATTGATTTCACTGAGGACATTGCAACTCCTCATGGATGAGGTAGGCCTGAGAGACACTGTAGACCCCCTGGCAGGCTCTTATTTTATAGAAACCCTAACAAAGCAGATGGAGGAAAAAATTGTCGAGGAGATGGCAAAGATTGATAAGATAGGGGGCATGGTAAAGGCAATCTCATCAGGATACATCCAGAAGGAAGTATCTCGTCAGGCATATGAATTTGAGAAGGGTGTTCAAAATGGAGAATTAATAAAGATAGGCGTTAACAAGTATGCTGGAGGAGAAGAGGGGGAGGTTGAGCTCCATGAGTATACTGATGAATCGGCTGTAGAACAGATAAAAAGTCTGAAAGAATTGAAAAGGACAAGAAACGACAGGGAAGTTGCTAATACGCTAAAGTCATTAGAAAAAGCAGCAAAAGACAAGGTGAATGTTATGCCCTGCCTCGTAGATTGCTGTAAGGCCTATGCTACGGTTGGGGAAATGACCGGTGTATTCAGAGATGTCTTTGGAGAATTTGTAGAGCCGAATATATTTTAGAAAATTAGCTATTAATGCCTTCATTACCCAAAAGCACTTTTCCTTGTTTATGGAAAAGATACAAAATAAGCGACGAAATGATTTTTCATCTGTACAATTGTGATAAAGTAGTAGAATATGATTAGAAAAGAAAGGAGGTGAAGAATAAGCGCTAATAGTCAAGAGTTTTCATGAAACGTATCCCTGAAAAACTTTAACGAGGTGTATAAAATGAAAAAAAATATCTTTCTAAAATTGGCCGGATTGTTGTTAGCGGCATTATTTATCGGCAGCCTGCTGTCCATATCCGCAATTGCCGCTCCAATAAAACTCAATTATGCAAACTTCCCACCTGCGCCTACATTTCCATGCGTCCAGATGGAGAGATGGAAAACTGAGGTAGAAAAAAGGACAAACGGAGCAGTTGACATCAAAACATTCCCTGGGGGAACACTGCTTGGCGCAAAAAATATGATGGACGGTGTTATTGCAGGACAGGCAGATATAGGTTGCATATGCATGGCCTATCAACCGGGCAGATTTACAGTTACTAATGCCGTGTCTTTGCCGGTCGGCTTCCCAAATGCTACAGTTGCCAGCCTGTCACTTTGGGATATCTATGAAAAATACAATCCCAAAGCATTTCAGAAGGTTAAGGTCCTAACGATGTTTACCTGTGCGCCTGCAAACATATATGCCAAAAAACCGGTAAAAAGCCTGGACGATCTGAAGGGTTTGGAATTGAGAGCATCCGGAGGGGTTGCCCAGTACCTTAAGGCCCTTGGAGCGACACCTGTGGGCATGCCTCAATCAGAAACCCCGGAAGCACTTCAAAAGGGTGTTGTGCAAGGGGCGGCATCATCCCTTGAGACACTTATGGATTTCAAATATGCGGAGATGTGTAAATATGTGACGATTATTAATGGCCCGGTTTATCCCTTTGCCGTTATAATGAACCTTGATAAATGGAACGCCCTGCCGCAGAATGTAAAGGATGCCATGGATGGTATGGCAGTGGAGCAGGCATTTTGGACCGGCAATTATATGGATAAGCATGTAGAGGAGTCCATTGCATGGTCTAAAAAGAATCATAATATTGAGATTACTAAGCTTTCCAAAAAAACACTGGCCAAGTGGGGGAGACTCCTAAAGCCCATTAAGGAAAGATGGATCAGCGATGCCAAGGCAAAAGGAATAAAGGCCAGGGCAGTATTACAAGATATAAGGGTAGCAAAAGAGTACCATTCACGGTTTTAACTTTTAATTTGGTTTAATAGTCGAATAGTTGAGTGGTTGATTATTGTCATCTGCTCAACTATTTAACGACTTAACCAACCCAACTTATTGAGTGTAAAATAACTATGGAATTTCTTGATAAATTTAGCCGTTTATTAAACCAGACACTTCTATGGTTTGCCGGTGTATTCCTTGTAGGTATGATACTTCTTACCTGTTCCAATATTTTTTTAAGAATTGTATGGATTCCCGTTAGGGGTACCTTTGAGATTATGGGTTTTTTAGGAGCCACTGCCACTGCCTTTGCCTTGGGCTACACACAGATGAAAAAGGGTCACATTGCTATTGATATTCTGGTATGCAGTTTTTCAAAAAAGACACAGGGAATACTTAATGGCATAAACTATCTTATATTAGCGATTTTCTTTGCGGTTGTATCCTGGCAGATCTCCAAATATGCTACTACCTTGTTGAAGTCAGGAGAAGTCACGGAAACACTGCGAATTATTTACTATCCTTTCACATATGGTGTGGCCTTGGGATGTGCCGCCCTCTCCCTGGTCTTTCTTGTGGATTTCTTTAAGTCCGTGCTTCCAAGAAAGGAGGATGAGGAGTGAGTTTAACGCTGGTCGGGATTATCGGGATTATCATCCTCATAGCTGTTTTATTTTTTTTAAGCATGCCCGTAGGTTTTGCCATGGCCCTTGTGGGATTCAGCGGGTTCTGGTATGTAATCTCCTTTAAGGCAGCCATCAACATGGTTGGAAGTGACGTCTGGTCGACATTTTCCAGTTATGGCCTCACGGTTATACCTCTTTTTATATTTCTGGGATTTCTTGCATTTAATGCGGGAATCGCTGAAAGGCTATACAATACGGCATACAAGTGGGTAGGACATATGCGCGGCGGGTTGGCTATCGCTACAATAGGCGCGGATGAGCTTTTTGCCGCAATTTGCGGCTCTAATACAGCTACAGCCGCTACTATGGGGAAAGTGGCCTTACCACAGATGCAGAAGTATAATTATGATGACATGTTAAGCAGCGGTACTGTAGTCACCGGAGGCACACTGGGAACCGTTATGCCTCCCAGTGTGGTCCTCATTGTTATAGGCCTACAAACAGAGCAATCCATCATTAAACTTTTTCTTGGTGGTATTTTACCTGCCATAGTGTTAGGAATCCTTTTCGTGATTACCGTTTTTGTTCTTTGCAGGATCAATCCAAAGTATGGTCCGGCAGGACCAAAGACAAGCTTTAGGGAAAAGATAAAATCCCTTACAGGCATAATTGAGGCAGTAACCATATTTGTATTAGTTATCGGAGGTCTGTATACCGGCCTATTTACACCTACGGAAGCAGGCGCAGTAGGTGTATTTTTTGCGCTCGTTGTAATTATCCTACAGCATAGGATAACATGGAAGGGTTTTGTCAGCTCAGTGGTGGACACGCTTAAGATATCGTGTATGGTCTTTTTCCTTGTTACCGGCGCTATTATTTTTGGCCGCTTTTTAGCTGTCACCAGGCTTCCTTTTATGGTGGCGGAATTTGCGTCCGGTCTTCCTGTCTCTCCTTATGTAATTCTATCATTCATTTTGGTAATCTATATGATAGGTGGATGTTTTGTGGACTCCCTGGGGTTTCTTGTGCTCACAATACCTATCTTTTTTCCATTAGGTGTGGCCCTTGGCTTCAATCCAATCTGGTATTCGATTATCTTGACCATGGTAACGACAATGGGCGCCATTACCCCGCCAGTAGGTGTTAATATCTATGTGGTTAAGGCGCTGGCACCGGATATACCTTTAAGCACTATCTTTAAAAGCGTGAGCTTTTTTTTGGCAGCCTGTGTTATCTGCATTATTATATTGATTATTTTTCCCGAAATAGTACTACTTATACCAAACATGGTGCATTAAAACTTAGGTTGCGCGTTGAAACATAAAAATGACCTTAAACGAGGCCTGTAACAGGGGCCTGTGTAAGATTTAAAACGAGGTGAAAGAACTCTATGGCAAAGACGTTCATGCCCAAAGCGGCAACAATGGATGAGTTGAAAGAATTGCAAATCAGAGGTCTTCAGTGGACCGTGAATCATGCATACAACGGATCTCCTTTCTACAAAAAGAAAATGGATGATGCAGGTGTTGTACCCGGCGATATTGGTTCCCTCGATGACATTGAAAAACTTCCCTTTACTACATCCAAAGACCTACAGGACGGGTACCCTTTCCCTTTGCGGTCAATTCCCTTTAAAGACATTGTGAGGATTCATGCATCCTCTGGTACGACTGGGAAAAGAAAGGTCTTGAGCTACACACAAAAGGATATAGATGACTGGGGGGATTTCTTTGCCAGGTGTTATGAGATGGCCGGTCTAACGCAAGAGGACCGGGTGCAGATTGCCGTTGGTTACGGTGTGTGGACCGCAGGTGTCGGTTTTCAGCTTGGATGTGAAAAATTTGGCGCCATGGCTATCCCTGCAGGTCCAGGCAATATAGATATGCAATGCACATTCCTCGAAGATTTTCAATCAACTGTGCTTTGCTGCACGGCATCCATGGGGCTTCTTATGGCAGAGGAGGTAGAAAAAAGAAATTTGAGAAATAAAATTAACCTGAAAAAAATCATCTTTGGCTCGGAAAGATCCAGTGATTCCATGAAAGAGCGCATTAAAGATCTTTTAAATGTAGAGCATATATTTGACATACCCGGTATGACTGAGCTTTACGGCCCTGGGACAGGATTA
>JAYEMW010000255.1:0-14433 GCA_034718555.1 Thermodesulfobacteriota bacterium | reverse complement strand
AATATTAGCATTGAACAAACTGGATATGATAATTGGAATGGTGGAACTGATATTTATAGTATTTATTTTACTATTCCAGTTTCCATATATGCAAAATATGAAGACTTAATTAATGATTTAGAAAAATTATTTTCTGATAAAATAAGCACACTATTTCGAAAATACACAAATGTTTGGATTGGAGAAGTGTTAATTTCACCATCAATCGATCAAAATGTAAAAACTATGAAAGAGAAAAAATATTCTACCCCTAATGATGAGCTTATAAGAGAAATTGAAGCGATTAGAAATATAATGATTTCAGTCGCTACAGGTGGAGCAAGAATTCAAAATGTCAACGATAATTATATAAAAAAATATGAAAAAATAGAGCTTGGTCTTGAAGAAAGAAATATAGGAAATCCGAATCCGTATAGGAATTTATGGGATTGGTATGAAAAATGGAGTAGTGGCGATCTTCCAACTTACCAATCTCGTCGTCAGTATATTAGTGAACTTTTATTGCCGACAATTGATGCCATAAAAAATGAATCATATCTTAATACTAAAAAAATATTTAACGAACCTACTGGATGGGTAAGAGTAGATAGAACAATAGGAGAATTACGAAAGAGATTAGCAGATGCCCAGACTGAAGAGCGATATCAAGTTGTGGGTTTATTGTCAAGAGAGACCTTAATATCATTAGCACAAATTGTATACGATTCTTCTCTTCATGATGCAATAGATGGAATTGAACCAGGTGAGACAGATGCAAAAAGAATGCTCGAAGCATATTTAAACAAGGAATTATCAGGTAATACTAATGAAGCTGCAAGAAGACATGCAAAAGCAGCATTATCATTAGCAAACGATTTAACTCATCGTAGAACTGCTACATTTAGAGAAGCTGCTCTTTGTGCTGAGGCTGTAACTTCTGTTGTAAACATTGTTGCAATTATTTCAGGAAAACGAAATCCATAACTATAAAACCAGCTAACAAGTTTTTACACCATACCTTACCGACGAAACTGATTCATTTTTTGAGTGTGGTGGAAAGGTGGCCATAAAGTTTGCAGAAAATAATAATTCCACAGATTGACACAAATATAAGCGTATGAAAATCGCCAAACTGCCCGCCCCGCCTGAGTCCCGTAGTTTGGGACAATGGCGGGCGGGTTTGAGGCCTTCAGGCCGAGTTTTGGAAATTAGGGATTCATTTAAAAGACCTTTTCCAGTTTCCCCGCTTGGCGGAATCTTCGACAAGTTTCTAATTTCAAGTTTCTAATTTCAAAAATGGGCATCATGAGGGGGCGAAAGGGATTTTTAAGGGTCTATAATTTATTGAACTGTTACCGATTCATTCTCTTTTAGAAGGAGGTCATATGGTTAGAATATTTAAGACATTAGTTTTGATACTCTTGTTTTTGCTGCCGTGCATGGATTCATTTGCTCAAAATGTAGTTACAGTAAAGGGTGTTCCTAAGATAAAAGTGGATATGCTGATTTACGATTTTGGCCAAGTTAATCAAGGACAGGCAGTAATCCATGATTTTATAGTGCATAATCAAGGCAATGCTGTTTTAGAGATCAAGAATGTAAAGCCCGGGTGAGGGTGCAGCGTAGCCCGGTTTGACAGGCATATCCCTCCAGGAGGGGAGGGAAAAATTACATTAAAAATAAAAACGAAGAATTTTCAGGGTGCTGTTTATAAAAGCGCCAGGGTGTTAACAAATGATCCGACCCAACCTAAGATAGTTATAGGAATGAAGGGCAGGGTATGGTCACCTATCCACATAAATCCAAGGGTTGTGAGGCTTAGAGGGGTTGAGGGAGATAATATAGAACAGGCCGTGCATATAAAAGGAGAAAAAAAAGAGCCTTTGAGTATTGAAATTTTATCAAACTCTATTCCCGACAAACTTGATTTGGAGCTGAAAAAGACAGGGAAAGATAATAGCTATGACCTGAAGGTAAAAAACAGGGTTAAAAAGGAGAAAAATTATCTCGGAAAGATTAAACTGAAAACCAATTATTTGGAGAAACCCGAGATATTAATACAGGTTGTGGGGTACATAAGGTCTAAAGTCTCAGTAAGACCAAGGGTTTTGATTTTTAAGCCATTACCGGAGAAACAGATAAATAGCCATGAGGAAAGGAAAAAACTGAGTCGCTCAGTGGTGGTTTTTTTAAACAAAGGCAATAATCTAAAGATAGAAAAAGTTACTATGCAAAGCTCGTTATTTAAGGTAGATATTAGGGAGACCCAGGAGGGCAGGAGGGTTGAATTGCTGATAGAGCCAATGTTTGAAAAGTTGAAGAAGGGCTTAAATATAGATTATTTAAAGATTTTAATTCAGACTGAGAAACCCAAGGTTGTTGTTGTTCCTATCCGCATTAAAGTCTTGTAAGTTATAGAAAAGGCCAGTAAAGGGAGATATCCAATGATTTCCAGCAAAAAAACAGGAAAGCAAAGAGACCTTGTCGACGGATTAGCTCAGACTTCAACACAAGAAAGAGAATGTGAGCAAAAACTAAGGTTGCTATTCGAGATTTCAAAAATTATTTGCTCCTTTAACCACTTGCAGGATGTACTAAATGCCATTGTTGGCTCACTTAAAAATGAGTTTGAACTTGATGCATGTTCAATCCGTATGTTAGATGATGATGGAAATTTAAGGATAAAGAGTCAGAAGGGTCTAAGCAAAAAATTTGTAGAAACGGCAACAAGGAGACCAACTGAAGATAGTTATTCAGGGGAATGTTTTCTTACCGGAAAGATTACAAT
The DNA here is from genome assembly GCA_034718555.1 of Thermodesulfobacteriota bacterium. GTDB lineage: Bacteria > Desulfobacterota > DSM-4660 > Desulfatiglandales > B25-G16 > M55B121. Next base: position 11,666 of record JAYEMW010000255.1, on the reverse strand, counting down.
TGTTAATGATATTAAAGAAATTGACAAACCCATATCAACCACTCTGCTCGTTGGTGAGGATGTAAAATCGTTTACCGTTACACCTATAAAGGTAGAAGGAGAATCTATCGGTGTTCTTGTCACTGCCTCAAAACAAGACAATTATTTCCATGAACGTTTTAATGATGTAATATATATTATTGCCAATCAAATAGGTATTGCTATAAAGATTTCTAAATTGTACGAGGAGATCTACAATTTCAGCAAGGTGTTAGAGAAAAAGGTTGAATATAGAACAAAAGAGCTGAGGGAGAAAAGCAAACGCCTGATTAAGGCGGAAAAACTTGCAGCAATGGTGAAATTAGTAAACCGGATAGCCGATGACTGTAGAAACCCGCTGACCGTGGCTGGTGGTTTTGCAAGAAGACTCTATGAAAAAACACCTGATAATGACCCGGACAAAAAATACCTTAAAATGATTGTTGATGAGGTCAAAATTTTAGAGGATAATATTTCAGGTATTATAATGTCTGGTGAAAAAGATGTGTAACCGCAGAGCACGCTGAGGGCGCAGAGTTTTAATTATTATTTAGAAATATTTTTATAAAGTTCTTATCTCTGCGTTCTCGGCGAACTCAGCGGTGAATTATTACCAATTTGTTTTACACCAGACGGGTCTATTGAGCACTTAAGGATTTCCCCCTCCCGAGTTTCTTGCAAGATTTTAGCCCATGAACTTCTTAGCTTATTGATATCTTCAATATCGCCAAGCGCCCATAGAGACCCACCCCCTCCGGCCCCGGCAAATCGGGCACCACACCCGACATTTTCGGATTCCTGGATAAGACTGTCTATTACAGGGGTAAATGCCTCAGGGGTTATTTCCTTTCTTATGGCCACTTCTTTAATGAGATCTTTACTCGCCTCTTTCCATTCTCCAATTTTCAGGTTATCAGCAAGGCGATTTACAATCTTGTTTACCTCAATCCATCCATACCTTGTCTGCCCTGCTAAAAATTTTTCAACCCATACCCTATTAGTTTTATGTGATATATGTGTTTTGCCGCTATAGGCTACAAGGATATGTTTTGATAGCTCCCTTTGTTTATCCTCATCTAAGATAGATTCCCTAAAAAAGGGTGTTTCTCTGTTCGAGTAATTCCAGGTCCATTTGTTTATGCCGCCAAAAACTGCTGCTCCCTGGTCTTGGAATCCACACATTCCTCCATTTATAGCATCCTCCATATGATACGAAATGTAGAGGATATCATCTTCATTAATTGTCTTTCTGCCTAAAAGTTTGCCGGCAATGGTTAATGCCTTTACCGCTGCCACACTGGCTGTACTTGACCCCCCAAGGCCTGCCTTAACAGGGGAGGTTGATTTTATAACTACCTCCAGTCCATGGAAATTAAAGAACGATAAGATAGCAAAAAATATACCGAACTGGGAATCAAACGGGGCCTCTTGAAACTGGTATTCCTCACTGGTATCAAAATTATCAGAGGAAATTTTTACCCATCCAGGTTTATATGGCAAAAGCGTCGCTGATGTTCTTAAATCTATGGCGATGTTTAGCGTTAAAGGTTTTATATTCTCAAGGGGGAGGGCTAAGGCTTTAATATCCCATGTACCGCCGGAGTCTATTCTGCAAGGTGCGGAAGCGGTTATGGGATGATGCTCAAGAAATTTATTTATGCATAGGGCGGAATTAGACATAGCGTATTCTGCCTTTCATTGTGACAGATATATGGACAGATATCGTAATTGTAGGTGGTTATTCGGTTACATTTTTTTAAAGCTTTTAAAGGCGCAATCAATCGTCTTTTTTATTATATCTTCACTATGGGCCAAGGATAAAAACATGGCCTCAAAGGGGGATGGGGCTAAATAGATTTTTTGTGCGAGCATTTCCCTATAAAAGGTGGAATATTTTGAGCTATCGGATTGCTTGGCCGAGTTAAAATCATAGACCGGTTTGTCAGTGAAAAAGATAGTGCCCATGGACCCCACCCTGTTTGCTACCACATCCACACCTGCACGCTTTGCCGCATCAATTAGTCCGTTAAAGAGCAATTTAGACCTTTCATTTAATTTCCCGTAAATTTCCTTATTTTTTAAAACTATTAGTGTTGCCAATCCTGCGGACATGGCCAATGGGTTACCTGAGAGTGTGCCGGCCTGATAAATATTGCCGGTAGGGGCAATGTGGGACATAATATCTTTTTTACCGCCATAGGCCCCAACAGGCAAGCCCCCTCCGATAATCTTTCCTAAGCACGTAATATCCGGCATAATATTATATAGCTTTTGAGCGCCTCCAGGACTGACCCTGAAACCCGTAATAACTTCGTCGAATATAAGCAGTATATCTTTTTCCGTTGTGATTCTTCTTAGACCCTCTAAAAATCCATTTTCCGGAAGGACCACTCCCATATTTCCTGCAACAGGTTCTACAATTATAGCGGCTATTTGATTGCTGTATTTTTTAACGGTAAGCTCTACTGCCCTCAGGTTATTGAAAGGGAGTGAAACAGTCAATTTGGCGAGCTCATCAGGGACTCCAGGGCTTCCTGGGATGCCAAGTGTAGCAAGTCCTGAGCCTGCCGCCACTAAACAACTGTCGGAATGCCCGTGGTAGCACCCATCGAACTTGATAATCATATCCTTGCCGGTAAATCCTCTTGCAAGTCGGATAGCGCTCATAGTTGCTTCAGTGCCGGAATTTACCATACGGACCATTTCTACAGAGGGTATGGCCTCGACAATGGTTTTTGCAAGATTAAGCTCTAATTCAGTGGGGGCACCGTAGCTGGTTCCATTTTCCAAGGCGCTGTTAATCCCCTGAATCACCTCTGGGTGTCTGTGTCCAAGTATCATTGGGCCCCAGGAACTTATATAGTCAATATATCTTTTGCCGTCAACGTCCCAAAGGTGGCATCCATCCGCCCTTTGAATAAAGGGTGGGTCAACGCCTACTGAGCGGCCGGCCCTCACCGGGCTATTAACGCCGCCAGGGATTATTTCCTGTGCCTTTAAAAAAAGTTCCTTAGATTTGTTAGCCATAGTGTTCTGATAACCTCTAATTAATTAACAATCAATAATAAACCGGGCTAATTTTTTTAAACTCTTTCAGTGTCGGAAGCATTATATAATCTTTTACGCCTGTGGTCTCTATGATGTTATCTAAAAGTTTTTCGAAATCTTTTTTATTTTTTTCATGGATCATTGTAAAGAGATTGTATTCCCAGTCTCCCTGGGTTTTCCGCCTGTAACAGTGGCTTATCTCTTTAAAGCCCGCCATTAATGTGCCTACCTCATCGACAATATCCTCCGGCACATTCCATGCTACCATTACGTTGGTTTTAACGCCAGCCTGTTGATGATAGAGGGTTGCACCGAATCGTCTTAGTATTCCTTTTTCCTTTAGCCGTTTAATCCTGCCAATGAGGTCTTTTTCACTGATGCCGATTTTCGTTGCTATATCAGCAAAGGGCCTTTCTGTTAAAGGGATAGTATCCTGAAGGTGATGAATTATTTTTTTTTCAAGTTCGTCTACCATTGGTATCGAACTATCCAATCCTCTTTATTATGTCAAGAAAAAAAAGATTTGAGTTGTTTTAAGCTTGAAAAACAAAATCATTTTATATATGTTACAGAGGCAAATAGATTTAACCTGCCAACTGTCTTGCTAAAAGATAATTAAAATGTTAAGTACACGTAAAATGCGCAAAGCGACGATATTTTATTTGAGGGGCTAAATTGTTAAATATGAGAGGATAGTAAAAAAGATTAATTATGGATATTAAAAGGGATTATTATGAGGACGTCCAGCTTTTCAGCTCTGGCGTTGTCGTATTCTGGTTCATAGCCCTGATGGTGTTCCTTGCCCTGTTTCCCTTCCTGTTCAAGAACTACCATGTCTACATGGCCAATTATATAGCCATAAACATCATTGTGGCCATCGGTTTGAATCTTCTTGTGGGGTACACAGGGCAGATATCTCTCGGTCATGCCGGATTTTTTGCCCTCGGCGCGTATGGAACGATCATATTTATGACCAAAGTGCACCTCCCTTTTATTTTGGCCCTTCCTGCTTCGGCCTTTTCCGCTGCCCTGTTTGGGTTTCTTTTAGGGCTCCCTGCCCTTCGCCTGGAGGGCCCTTATCTTTCCATTGCAACACTTGGATTCGGACTAACCATCACACAGGTGATCGGAAGGTTAGAGCTCTTCGGTGGCAGGCAAGGATTGCATACGCCGGAATTGATAATTGGCCCGTGGCACTTAGAGTCTGACAGGGATTTTTACTATCTTTTGCTTATTATCACAGTCCTGTTGACTCTGGCTGCCCGTAACCTGATCAAGACCAAGGTAGGCCGGGCATTTATCGCCATCCGGGATGCAGATGTGGCTGCCGAGACCATGGGCGTAAACCTGACGTTCTATAAGACACTGGCCTTTGCGATCAGTGCCTTTTACGCGGGTGTTGCAGGCGGACTTTTTGCGTTTGTCCTTCGATTTATTGAGCCTGAAATATTTACCCTGATGATGTCCATTTTATTCCTGGCAATGGTTGTGATTGGGGGATTAGGCTCCATAATGGGCTCTATTGCAGGGGCCTGTCTGCTAAGCTGGCTGGATTTGAGTTTGCGTAACATTCTCAGTGTCCCGTACCTGGGAGAGTGGCTGGAGGTGCTGTCTAAAAGCTATTTTTCCATTACCGGTGTGTCCAATATCCAATTTATAATCTACGGCCTGATCATGGTCTTTATTATGCTGTTTGAGCCCCTTGGAATTTACGGATTCTGGATCCGTACCAAGATCTATTGGAAGACATGGCCCTTTTAGAAATAAAATTGTACCGCAATTTTATTTCTAAAAGATAACACGGCCTTGCCGCTTTTTAAGCCCAACACATTTTGGATTTGTATTTTGGTTCAACGTAGTTCCGCGGGGTCGGATAAAATAGTGGAGTGATTTTATGCTTGATTTTCTACAAATGGTTGTAAGTGGAATTGCAGTGGGCAGTTCTTACGCCCTGATGGGCCTGGCCATGGTTATTGTTTATAAGACCTCGGAGGTGGTCAATTTTGCTCAGGGTGAGATGGCGCTTATTTCCACTTTTCTCACCTACATGTTCCTTGAATACTACGGCTTCCCCTTTTATGTGGCGTTTCCCGGGGCGCTTGTCTTTGCCGTAATCCTGGGTTTTGTTTTGGAGTTTGCTGTCTTGAGACGGGCGAAAGAACCAAACATACTCGGCATGATAATTATCACTATTGGTCTGGAGATGATCCTGTTGGGATTTGTCTCCTGGAAATTCGGGGCTGACCCCAAGACCATGCCATTTCCCATTTCTCCCTATGACAGTGTCACCATTGGAGGGATGTTTGTCAGCTCTCTGGAGGTTCTTACCTTTGTTGTTACACTCTCTGTCATGATGATCCTTTTCCTGTTCCTCAAGTACTCCAAGCTGGGGGTGGCAATGAAGGCCACGCAGCAAAACCAGGTGGCCGCCCGGCTACAGGGAATAAGGACCAACCGCATCCTGATGATCACCTGGGGGATTTCCTCTCTGGTTGGGTGTTTGGCAGGGCTCCTCATTTCGCCAACGACCATGCAGCCCTTTATGATGTGGAACCCCATGCTCAAAGGGTTTGCCGGGGCCGTCATGGGGGGGATGACTTCGCTTCCCGGTTCAGTGTTCGGCGCTTATGCCATCGGTATTATTGAGAATCTTTTTGGGGGCTATGTGTCAATCGAATTTAAATCGGTTGTTGCCTTTGTTATTATCGTTCTGGTGCTGTGTGTAAAACCCAGCGGGCTATTTGCCCGTCACTATGTAAAGAAGGTGTAAGGATTGATGATTGATGGATATATGCATTATTCAATCGTCAATCGAAAATAGTTAGTCGGCGTTTGTGAACCGTTAATTCTAAACTAAAGGAGGAAATTATGAGAAAGAGAGGCTTTTTGGTTTTGTTGTCAGTGTTGTTTATTGTTTTGGGTTTTGGCTTTAACGCCATTGCAGAAGAGGGCGTCACGGACACGGAGATTCATATCGGACAATGGGGCCCCCAGACCGGTCCGGCAGCCCCGTGGGGTTCCGTGGCCCGGGGAACTGACGGGTTGTTTAAGATGATCAATGCAGAAGGGGGTATCCATGGCCGAAAGCTTATCCACCACATGTTTGATGATGGTTACAATCCAGCGAAGACTAAGGCTGGTGTAAAACAACTTCAGGAAGGTATAGGAATGTTTGCCTGGGTATCCGGTGTTGGCACTGCGCCCGGTCTGGCGGTCCAGAGTTATCTCATGGACAGGAAGATTCCCTGGATCGGACCATCTGCAGGATCCCTTCGCTGGATTACACCTCCACAGAAATATCTTTTTGGTGTTTATCCCTTGTATTATATCGAAGCGAAGGCCCTTTGCGAATACGCGGTGGAAAAGATGGGGAAAAAGCGTATCGCCATTGCTTATCAGAATGATGATTATGGTAAAAATGGTCTCAAAGGCGCTGAAATAGAATTGGCCAAGCACGGGTTGAAACTGGTGGCAGAGATTCCTGTGGAAATGGCTGATACTGACATGAAACCCCATGTCATGTTATTGAAAAAAGCCAAGGCAGATGCCGTCCTTTTGTGGGTTACGCCCACCCACGCTGTTCGTATAGTCGGGACAAGTAAGGCCATGCAGTTTGCGCCTCAATGGTTGAGTACAAGCACATGTTCGGATTTTCCCCTAATGTACAAGATCAGCAAGGGCCTGTGGCAGGGGGTAATTGCTGCCACTTTTGGTGAGGTCCCTGACTCTGACAACGCCCTGATGCAGAAATACAAAAAAGACGCCCACGGGAAGTTTGCTGCAAAGGGTGAAAGGTGGGGTATCTTTTACTATGCGGGTATTCTATTCGCCGAACCTTTTGTGGAAGGCCTCAAGAGATGCGGCCGGGATCTGACAAGGGAACGTCTTGTAAAAGAGATGGAAGGAATCAGAAACTTTAGGGGGATTGGACCAAAGATCAGCTACAAGCCCCTTGACCTTAATGACCCATATGGCTCCAGACAGGGCGGGAAAGAGACATTCCTGGTCGAGTGCATGGAAGGCGGAAAAATCAAGAAGTTGAGCGACTGGATGGAAGTTGAGTATCCATGAAAGATATATGCCTTATGTCTGGAGGTTGGAAAGCACTTTTATTTTTCAACCTCCAGAAGATGTCAACTTTTGTGGTTACATTCAATTCCTTGGTGTTTTTTTGATATTAAAGTGTGGGTTGATCCGCTTATCTCTGGCGGAGAAACCCACTATCCCTTTGCCGCTTAACACCAACCTACGAAATTGTTGAGCTTCAATTGGATCGATTTTGGATGTATTCTTTTAAACTACTTGGCGAAATGAGGTAATTCCATTTGACTTTTTTCAAAGTTAACAACCTGTCTATATCATTTGGAGGACTTGATGCCCTTAAGGGCATAACATTCGAGGTCCGGAAGGGTACTATTTTCTCCATTATTGGCCCAAATGGAGCGGGGAAAACTACCCTTTTTAATTGTATCAACGGGATCTATCGTCCTGGTACCGGGCGAATTATTTTCAAGGATAGGGAGATCCAGGGCAAGAAGCCGGATCGAATTGCGAGGTGGGGCATCGGCCGTACATTCCAGAATATCGAACTGTTTACGTATATGAATACGATGGAAAACCTGATGTTGGGGCGCCATACCTTTATGAAGACTGGCCTTTTCAGGGGAGCATTGATGTGGGGACGGCGGTCTTTTGCAGGCCGTGAAGAAGTCGCACACCGTCAAAAAGTGGAAGAAATAATTGATCTCCTGGATTTGCAATCGGTGAGAGAAAAACTGGTGGGAGGGCTTCCGTACGGTACTCAGAAACAGGTTGAGCTTGGCAGGGCCCTGGCGCTTGAGCCAGAATTGCTTTTGCTTGATGAGCCGTCTGCAGGTATGAATTCCGAAGAAAAGCAGGATATGATATTCTGGGTCAAGGATATTCAAGATGACTTGGGGGTTACTATACTGATGATTGAACATGATATGAAGATGGTTATGGATATCTCAGACCGCGTCCTGGCTATCAATTTCGGCAAACCCATCATAGAAGGAACGCCTTCTGAAGTCCAGCAGCACCCTGAGGTCATGAAGGCGTACCTTGGAGAGGATGAAGATATTGGACATGCTGCTTGAAATTAAGAACATTGAGACCTTTTATGTATTAATATATGCCTTGCGGGGGGTCTCATTAAGCTTAGACCAGGGGACTGTCACAGCTATTCTCGGAAATAACGGTGCAGGCAAGTCCACCATATTAAAGACGGTTATGGGGCTTTTAGATGATCAACCGGACAAAGGCACCATTGATTTTATGGGTAAAAGAATTGATGGCAAGGACACCGAGGCTATAGTAAAGATGGGCATTTCTTATGTGCCTGAAGGCAGGGAAGTATTTGATGAGCTTACTGTACGAGAGAATTTGCTTATGGGCGCTTACCGCAGGCATGACAAGGCCGGCATTAAAGATGACTTTAGAAAAATATATAACTATTTCTCAGTGCTTGAAGATAGGCAAGGGCAATTGGCAGGCACCCTTTCCGGAGGAGAGCAGCAGATGCTGGCCATTGGACGGGCCTTAATGAACCGCCCTAAGTTGCTTTTTCTTGATGAGCCTTCCCTTGGTCTTTCACCTATTCTGGTTAAACAAATTTTTGATATTATAAAGACAATACACAACGAAGGGGTTACGATACTTCTTGTAGAACAGAATGCTCGGATGGCCCTTACTATTTCCGATGTTGGGCTTATTTTGGAAAATGGCAGATTTGTTATGAAGGGGAAATCAAAGGATTTAATGGAAGACAAGGATGTGCAGGAATTCTATATGGGAATGAAGTCCGAAGAATCGGCAAAGGGATACCAACGCTGGAAAAGAAAGAAAAGGTGGAGATAAAAAAGTGACATTTCAAACTACACCCCGGATTTTTCGAGATACAGTTAAAAAATATGGTGACAGAGTGGCCATGCGAAAAAAGGAATACGGCATATGGCATGATATATCCTGGAATGAGTATTACAGTAGTGCAAGGCATGTAGGATCGGCGCTCATATCAATGGGCCTTGAAAAAGGAGACTGCGTCTCAATCTTAGGCGACAATTGTGCGGAATGGGTAATCATTGATATGGGTGTGCAATGTGCCGGAGGGGTGTCTGCTGGAATTTATTCTACTAATGCGTGGCCTGAGGTTGAATATGTGATTGAAAATTCCGACTCTAAGTTTTTTTTTGTAGAGAATGAGGAACAGCTTGATAAATGGATTAACTTTAAAGATAAAACCCCACTTTTAAAAAAGGTGATAGTGTGGGATCTTGAAGGACTAAGAGACTTTAAAGATCCTATGGTGATGATTTATGACGATTTCCTGGAAATAGGCCGGAAATTTGCCGAAAAGGAGCCAGGTTTTATTGAAAATAGGATGGATGAGGTAAAATCCGATGATTTATCAGTGCTTATTTATACCTCAGGCACAACAGGCCCCCCTAAAGGCGCCATGTTGACCCACAGGAATGTTACCTGGATGGGCGAGGCGATTATTAAAGATAACCCGATCTATGACACTGACGAGGTATTATCTTTTCTGCCGTTATGTCATATTTTTGAGCGTCTTTTCTCGGTTTTTGCACAGATTACCCATGGATACACAGTAAATTTTATAGAAAATCTCGATACTGTAAATGATAATATGAGAGAGATATCCCCTACAGTGGGATATTCAGTGCCACGTATATGGGAAAAATATCTTTCAGCAGTTTATATAAAGATGTCTGATGCTACGTGGTTTAAGAAATTTATGTTTGCCATGGCATTAAAGATTGGGAAAAAACGGGCTTCACTGAGGATGAATTTCAAGCACGTCCCGATTTACATAGAGATTTTATATCGTATTGGGTATTTATTAGTCTTTGCAAAACTTAAGGAAAGGCTGGGTTTTGACAGACTCAGAATTGCATACTCAGGCGCCGCCCCTATATCACCGGATGTTCTTCATTTTTTTCAGTCTATAGGTGTTAATCTTGTAGAGGGTTATGGCCAGACAGAGGGGACTGGAGTAACCTGTGTGTCTAAGTCGGACAAGGTGAAGTTTGGGACTGTAGGACCTCCTCTACAGGGTACGGAGGTAAAAATTGCAGAAGACGGCGAGATATTGGTTAAGTCTCCCAGCATATTTAAGGGGTATTATAAAGATCCCAAGTCAACCGAGGAAAGCCTGAAGGGTGATTGGCTTTGCTCAGGTGATATCGGAGAATTAGATGAAGACGGATATCTAAAGATTACGGATAGAAAGAAGGATATTATAGTTACATCAGGCGGTAAAAACATAACGCCGCAATATATTGAGAACAAGCTTAAGTTTAGCCCCTATATTAATGACGCAGTAATTATTGGTGATAAGAGAAAGTTTATAAGTTGCCTTATTATGATAGATGAAGACAATGTAGTGAAATATGCCCAGGATAATAAAATTCAATTTTCAACCTATAAGGATTTAACACAAAGCCCGGAAATTGTAAGGTTTATCCAGGAAGAAGTTGATAAAGTGAATGATACTGTTGCCAGGGTTGAACAGATAAAAAAATTTACTATCCTGCCCAAGAAATTATATGAAGAAGATGGAGAAGTTACTCCTACAATGAAGGTAAAAAGAAAATACGTCAATGAGGCGTTCGGTGATCTTATAGAGGCGATGTACAAAAGACCTAAAATATAGTTTATAAAGATATAGAGGAGGTTAGACAATGGAAAGCATAAAACACCTCGTAACTGCATTATTCCCTAATGGTGGATTGTTTTTATTTATCGTGATTTTCATGTTTGCAGGTTGCGCAACTGCCAAACAGGAATTCGGCCCTAATGTCACAGGGCCTCAGATGATTGTTGAACCTAAGACGATCCGGCTCGGTGTGGCAAAACTGATGGGGACCGAGATCGTTTTCAGGGGCAAGGGTTTTGAGCCGGATGATTCGGTTTTTGTCCAATTACTGAGGGTTGAGAAAAAAGGTGAACGTGTTGACATTCCCATTGCTGATGGAAATGTGGATCAGAAAGGGTGCTTCATCGCCAAGGTTGGCAGAATTACCAAGTTAACCGACCTTTTGAGGGCCAAGCTTGGTAATAATGATAAAATGGAGAATATTATCATTATTACTCAACCGCCAATTCCTGAAGGTGTATATACTGCAAGGGCGGTAAGTATGGATTCAGACAAAAAGGCCGAGTGCAAACTGCTAATAAAGGGGCCATCTTTTATGGACAAGATAAAAGACTGGATTGGAGGATTAATGGGGAAGATTGTTAAAAAATAGGACACTGTTGAGTATTATAATGGTAGACATTTTGTACCTTAATAACAATTGCGGAGCAGAAGGGATTTTCTTCTGCTCCTCTCCGTAAGCTTTACGTGCCGGAGGCCGACAGTCTCTTAAGAGAAACCCTCCTTCCCCTTTTTGTCGAGCTGTTACAATTTTATCACTTATTGTTTTATACCCCACCCACACCCCCATAAATAAATAGGTGTATTTCACTCGCTTTTAGGTAAAACACCTGATTGAAATAACCATTTTAAACAGATAAATTCCTATAAAAAGAGATACAGACAATAAAATACACAATAAAAT
>JAYEMW010000254.1:0-2828 GCA_034718555.1 Thermodesulfobacteriota bacterium | reverse complement strand
CAAACCACCATGGCTTTATTTTGGTTATTAATTCAAGCAGTTAGCTTGTTGTAACGGTCAAGACAGGGTACGACGTCAATTTTTTGACGTCAAAAAAAAGGCCTAAGAATTGAGAACCTTTTATCTATTAAAAATGACACTCTAAAAAATTAGACTTGACATATGGTCATTTTCTGGTATCATATTTGGACCGGAGGCAAATAAGATGAATATCACGAACGATATAAAACCCGTTACATACCTAAAATCAAAAGCTGCAGATTTATTAAACCAGATCAATATAACCCATCGGCCTGTTATAATAACCCAAAACGGTGAACCTAGGGCTGTCCTCCAAGACCCTAAAAGCTATGAAAATATGCGCAACGCAATTGGCCTTTTAAAGCTGATATCTCAAGGAGAAAATGATTTACGAAACGGCAAGGTAAGGCCACAAGAGGATGTGTTTAAAGACCTTGAAGGTGAACTGAAAGAAAAGCTTTGATGAACCCAAAGCATAAAGTTATTTGGACAAATGTTGCGGAGAATGATCTTAAGGAAATTATTGGTTTCATTTCTATAGACAGTCCTCAAAATGCATTAAAAATATTAAAAAGCATCAAACAAAAAGCATCTAATCTTCACACCCTTCCTGGAAGAGGCCGCATTGTGCCGGAACTTCAAGGCCAAGGAGTATCACAATATAGAGAATTAATTATCCCACCATGGAGAATAGTGTATAGGATAGATGAACGAAAAGTATATGTTTTATCAGTAATCGATTCACGGCGGAATGTTGAAGATATCCTTTTGGAAAGATTCGTTGGTAAATAAGATAAAAGCCGTGAACAACGCCATGAATACAGATGGTGTATATCATGCAGTTCTATAAGAGCATCTGCAATCTTTCTTTGTAAGGGTTCACGGTTCAAAGGTTTCCCGCTTGCAGCGGGATTCAAAGGTTGTATTCTTATCACCTTAAGCCATTTTGTAAGCGTTTTGAACAGTTTCATCCAAAAGCTAATCCCGCTTCAGGCGGGACTGAAAGCTAACCGCACAGGTTGAACAATTTTGATGTTTTCATTATTTTCCTGCATCCTATATGGTTACTCCAAAAGCCATGTTGAGATAGGCATGACATCACACCAATCCGGCAAATTAATGGTCTGATCAACCTGCCCTGACAGTATTAAGCCTTTAGAATTCGGAATTCGTTTTCTCGCCATTTCCAGTCCTTTAATTTCACGTTTCAGGTTGTCTAAAGTCAAATTTTCAGTTACCTGAATAATCAGAGGCTTCTTGGGCGTTGGAAAAACTAAAAAATCACACTCCCACCCATTTTTCAAAAAGTAAATCTCTTCTGTTAGAGCCCTAAGATGGCAAAACACAAGATTTTCCATGAGCTTGCCTCTGTCCTCAAAAAAAGAATATTGGGTAACTGCTGCAAGGCCGTTGTCATAAAGGTAGATCTTCTTGTTGCTCATCTCTCTTTTGGTTACAGAGGGGTCATGTTTTTCAACGTATGCCAGCATATAGATGGAAAATATTTGGTCAACTATCCTATAAACGCGATCCTTGCTGATTGCAATGCCTCTCGATTTTAGCTCGTTGTATAACTTGTTTACGGAAAACTCTTTGGTAAAGGAGGCGATTAAGCGCTTCATAATGTATTTCAACACAGAAACATCCTTGAGATCGTATCTTTCTATGAGATCCCTATAGAGCATGACATTGAAGTATTCCTGCAAAACCTGGGGTTTAAAGCGGTCTTCAATTCCAACCAACTCTGGATAGCCGCCCCATAAAAGGTATTCTTCAAAGGCATTTTGAATAGATGAAATGTTCCTTGTAGAATAGATGTCACGCTCCCCAATCTCTTTAAAACTCAAGAGCTCTTTAAATGAAAGTGGCATAATCTCAAAAGAAAGGCTACGTCCGCGTAAAGATGTTGCTATCTCCTTAGATAGTAGCTTTGCATTGGAACCAGTTAAAAAAATCCTTTTAGTCACCGTGTCAAACATTCTGCGAACAAACTGCTCCCACCGATCCAACTCTTGAATTTCATCAAAGAAGAAATACGCCATCGAAAGGTCCACTTCAGGATAAAGCTCAAGATAAGCCTCCATGATAAAATCGTGTCGACCTTCCAGTTCAAGGCGTTCATCTTCAAAATTTATATACAGAATCTGATTGCGCGCTACACCTTGCCTTTCCAGTTCAGCCATTATCTGAAAAAGATAATAAGTTTTTCCTGCCCTCCTGGGACCTACGATGGTAATAATCTTATCCAAGTTTACGGGAATATCTACCTGTCTCGCCTTAAAGTTAGGGAGCGGGCGATGATGAAAATCTTTAATTATTCGTTTGAGTATATTTTTCATTGCTTTTTTCCCTAAGATAGGGAGAATATATCTATTTATTTTATTAATTTCAAGGAAAAAAATTGTATCAGGCCTTGAGGTACAAAACAATAAAAATTAATGCTTGATTATACGATTCAAATGGTATATATTGGTATATATTTTTGATATACATATTAAGTATACTTGGAGAATATACCATGAAAACAATATCATTAAAAGTTGACGATTCTATTTTTGGAGATACAGAACACATTGTTGCATTAATGAAAAAACCAAGAAATAGATATATCAATGAAGCTATTGATTATTACAATAGGCTTCAAAAACGAAAAATCTTAGAGCAAAAAATTGAAAATGAGTCCTTATTAGTAAGAAATAATTCAATGTCTGTTTTAAAAGAATTTGAAAGAATTGAATATGAAGATTCAGGATTTCAGAATTAAGAGTGCACATAGCAAAAGGGATAGCTAATATGCGAGAAAATAG
>JAYEMW010000253.1:0-55177 GCA_034718555.1 Thermodesulfobacteriota bacterium | reverse complement strand
TTTCCTAAAAAGACGTTCATTATTGAAAAATATTCATTATATTATCACAATATGCTGTGATAATGTTAATATTATGTTCCATATATGGTAAAAAACCATTGGCAAGGGGGTAAGCGGGAATTGCTGAATATATATAAAGATGCACATAATCCCCATCATTAGGCAATATTAAACCAAAATTGAGCTAAAAAATCAAATTAATTTAAAAAAACCTGTATTTCCCTATCTTCCAAATTAAAAAGTGCATAATGGACATGAGGCTCCGTGTAAGGTTGAAATAAAAATAATCGCCAATCTTTCACCTGCATGCTTTGAAAAAATTAATAATAGTGGTGCTGACTTCGGCCTCTTCCTGATGGATGTGGATTAGACTTGACATAAAATTATATATTCCATATACTTTTTCCAAAGAGGCGAGCTTTTATCAATTGTGATTATTTTTCAATGCGATTGACAGAGAGGAGAAAAAATATGAATAATTCCAAAAGCAAACTAACAGTACTTGATCAGATTGCCACTCCTGATAAGGTGAGAAAGAAAATAATAGATGCAGCCAGCATCCTCTATACAAGAAAAGGTTTTGCAGACACTTCTATTGAAGAAATTTCCGAAACGGCAGGTGTGAGTCAGGAGGTCACGCGCCGTTATGTGAGGAAAAAGTCGGAAATTATGAGAATGATAATGGAAGATGTCCTTGACATTTTTAAGGGGAACCTGGTTAAGATGATTGAGGGCATTGATGATCCGGAGGAGAAATTGGCGGTTGCGATCCACATTTATTTCAGGGTGGTCAATCAGCAAAGAGAAAAGGCTATCTTGATATATCAAAAATCAAGTTCTCTTGATAAGGCCTCCAAATCAAAGATAATGCAATTGGAAGTAGAAGTAAGCAATATTTTTGCAACGATAATAAGGGAAGGAATTGAGCAGGGTGTATTTAAAAGGGTTGATGTGGACTTAATGGCATACAATATCCTGATGATGGCTCATATGTGGATACTAAAGAGATGGCATTTCAAGGATCGTTTAACCCATGATAGATACTTCCAACTTCAACTGGAAAACATAATGGATGCCTTGAGGCAATGATTTAAAAAGCTCTTTTCATCCCATAAAGACCACGGAGATTACAGGTTTTTTAATCTTTCTCTAACTACCCTCACGGATATAACCCTTTATTCTCTTAATATATAACGAAAAGTTATCTTAACTTTCTTGCCGGCAAGAAAGTTCAATTAGCTAACTTCTTAAAGCCCAACCCCCCTATTCTTTGCTTACAACAACATAAGGACGAATCTTTTCAAGTTTATTTTGACCAATTCCCTTTACTTTGAACAAATCATCTACGATTTTATTGGATGAAGATTTTTTTGTGCGCTCATAAGAACAACATATTTAATATGCTATATTAACACTTATAAAAAGTCTATATTATTAATTACTGTTAAATAAATAGCTTACAGCATATTTATATTTTTTTAACTTTTAGATTTTCAGTTTGTAAATTTCTGAACATAACAAAATAAATGAACCCATCAACCTTTATTAAACAACTAAAAAATTCACCGGATTTAGGGCCTCAAATTACATACCACCACTATCTTCCCCCTCAAGGTCCAAAATTAACGGAAGATAAGTCCCTTTCACCAAAAATTCTGAAACTTCTTAAATGGTCTAAAATAGAAAAATTATACAATCACCAGGTCAAGGCCATAAAAACATTGAAAGACGGGAAAGATATAGTAATTTCCACACCTACTGCGAGTGGAAAAAGCCTTATCTATAACCTTCCTGTCATTGAAAAAATAATTAATAACAAGAATACTAAGGCACTTTATATATTTCCTCTAAAGGCATTAGAGCAAGATCAGTTGAAGGGTCTGAGAAATCTTACTTCTATAATGGAAAATGGCCGTGTCAGTGCAAATATTTATGATGGAGACACATCCCCTGGAGATAGAAATAAAATTAAAAAGCACTTTCCAAATATAATCATGACAAACCCTGACATGCTCCATAGGGGTATACTTGCCTATCACGAAAAATGGGCTGAATTTTTCTCTAATCTTTCCTTTGTTGTTATTGACGAGGTTCACACGTATCGAGGAATTTTTGGGTCACACCTTTCTCAGATAATAAAAAGACTGAAAAGAATTTGCCTTTTATATAACACGACACCTCAATTCATACTTTCTTCCGCCACCATCCAAAATCCAGGTGACTTTTGCAGAAAATTGATTGATAAAAATGTTGAGGTAATTTCAGATAACGGCGCACCAAAATCAGGCCAGCATTTTATATTTATAAATCCTGAATCCAGCACTATTTTTCTATCTGCTCAAATATTTATCCAATGCCTTAAATCCGGCCTAAAAACCATTGCATTTACAAAGTCAAGAAAGGCAACGGAACTCATTAATATGTGGGTGCAGCAACTGGAGCCAGGCCTAAAAGATATGGTTAGTTCTTACAGGGCCGGGTTTCTGCCTAATGAGCGGCGTTTCATAGAAGACAAACTCGCAAGAGGAGAGTTAGGGGGCGTTATATCTACCAGCGCCCTGGAATTAGGTATTGATATAGGCTACTTAGACGTCTGTCTGTTGGTCGGATATCCAGGAACTATTATTAATACATGGCAGAGGGCGGGGAGAGTGGGACGTTCAGGGCACGAATCAATTATCGCCCTTATTGCAAATCAGGACGCCCTTGATCAATACTTTATAAAACATCCGACCCGTCTTTTTGAGCAGTCATTTGAGTCTGCCATAATTGACCCGGACAATGCCCACGTTATAAGTGCTCATTTGCCATGCGCAGCGGCCGAAAGCCCAATCACCATGAAAAATACAAGATTCTGGAATAGGGACATGTTAGGCCATCTTGATTTTTTAGAATCCACGGGGAAACTAACCAGGACATCTGAAGGAGAGGGGAAATGGTTTTCCACTAAAAAAAGACCTCACCTAAATGTTAACATCCGCTCACTTGGTGATACATATACTATTTTTGACAGAGAAACAGGGGAATCTATCGGCACAATTGATGGTATAAGGGCCTTTAAAGAGTGTCATCCTGGCGCTATATATCTTCACAGGGCAAAAACATACCATGTTGAAAGGTTAGATATAGGAAAAAGGGACATTATTGTAAGCAAGGCAAATCTTAAATATTTTACCAAGATAAAATCCGAGAAGGAAACAGAGATTATTAAGATTACGGATAGCAAACCTGAGGGACAATTCGTTGTCAGGCTCGGTAAACTTAAGGTTACGGAAACAATAACCGGATATGAAAAAAGAAAGGTTCATGGTCAAGAGCTAATGGGAACCTTTCCCCTTGAACTTCCACCACAGATATTTGAAACAATAGGACTTTGGGTAGAAATTGAACCGGTTATCGTAAAAATGGTGGAAGATAAGGGTCTCCTATTTATGGGTGGAATTCATGCGATAGAACATGGGGCAATCAGCCTCTTTCCATTATTCGCCCTTTGCGACAGAAATGATATTGGAGGAATTTCATACACATTTCATCCTGACGTGGGTAAGGCCGCCATATTTGTCTATGACGGATATCCAGGCGGAGTTGGCCTGGCCAAGAGGGGCTTTGACATAATCCTCCAATTATTGACCAGCACCCTGGAATTAATAAAAGGCTGCCAGTGTGAAAATGGCTGCCCAGCGTGCATATATTCCCCAAAATGCGGCTCAGGGAACAAACCATTAGATAAAAATGCTTCAATATTAATCTTAGAGGCCCTTACAGGTGTAATATCCTTTGCCGATCTAACTACCATTGAAGAAAAAACTGTTGAAATTGACCACCCTATGCCTATGCATAAAAAACCTGAAAGAAAAAAACGAGTGCTTTATTTTGATCTGGAAACCCAGAGATCAGCAATAGAGGTTGGCGGTTGGCAAAATACACATCTTATGATGGTTTCCGTAGCCGTAATATTTGACAGTCTGGAGGATAGGTTCTATATTTTTAATAAGGATCAGGTAAATAAATTAATCGAACATCTTTCCATGGCAGACCTTGTTGTTGGCTTCAATCATAAAAAATTCGACTATGGAGTACTCGCCCCATATACAAGCCGGAATCTAAATGATATCCCTTCATTTGATATTCTTGAGGATATACATAAAAGATTAGGTCATAGATTAAGCCTTGATCACCTGGCAAAAGAGACAATGGGAAAAAGAAAATCCGCAGATGGTCTTCAGGCATTGGAGTGGTTCAAGGCAGGAGAAATAGAAAAATTAACGGAATACTGCAAGAAAGATGTAATAATAACCAGGGATCTTTTTCTTTACGGCACGGAAAATGGACATCTTGTCTATAGAAGCAAAACCCACAAAGAAAGAGTCAGAGTTTTGGTTGACTGGAATATTGATAAAATAATCAAAAAAACCAACAAATTAAATAAAAAAGGAGATTAATTCCATGTTTGGCCTTGGCGCAACAGAATTGATAATTATTGCCGCAATTATTTTACTTATCTTCGGATCAAAAAAATTGCCGGATATTGGAAAGGGCCTTGGCGGGGCTATAAGGGAATTTAGAGACGTAAAAAAAGATGTAAAGTCTGATAACAAAGAACATGTCGTGGAGAAAAAGACCGAAGAGAAAAAGACACTGAATGATAAGATAACGGAAAAGGTGTTAAACGATATTCCGGTTGTTAAGAAAGGCATGGATATAAAAAAGAAGGCAGATGCCATAAAAAAACTACTGAAATAAAATTATCTTAGATTTATTTGAGTGACACTGTTTTAGTATTATTATATAATATATATTTGTAATAAATAAAACTTGGTTTATCTTATAAGCGGTTTCAATTGAGCGTTGTTAGTTGCCCGTTAAAGTAAGATAAAAAATTCAAAAAACATAAAAAAACTCCTTTTTAGAGGCATATTCACACATGGAACTTCATTTCACTAAAACCAACGGCCCAGCCGACGAGGCTATCGACCGGTTAATTGAACTCGTGGGGGATATTCATCAGCCGGAAATTGTGCGAGAGATGATCCTGTCTTCGCTAAAGTCAGGTCAGGAGAACAATGAAAGGGCCGACCTTAAGCTTATGAATTCCACCCTGAAAGAGATGCGGTTCACTTCCAAAGTGTTCGGACCCTACCACAAGGTGCGAAAGGTTTCAGTTTTCGGTTCTGCCAGGACCCAATCAGATGAATCCATTTACGAGATGGCACGTCATTTAGGACGAAAGTTAGCCGCAGCAGGCTACATGGTAATCACTGGAGGGGGGCCTGGCGTCATGCAGGCGGTTAATGAAGGGGCCGGCACTGAGCGCTCTTTCGGAGTCAGCATACGTCTTCCTTTTGAACAAAAATCTAACCCCATCCTCGAAGGGCACCCCCGAAACATCATGTATAAATACTTCTTTACCAGAAAAGTGGCCTTTCTGAAGCAGTCAGATGCTATTGTGCTTTTTCCCGGGGGGTTTGGTACGCTCGATGAGGGCATGGAAACTCTTACCCTTGTTCAAACAGGTAAGCGCAATCCCCTGCCCCTTATCCTTGTCGATGAGCCTGAGGGCACCTATTGGTTACAGTGGCTAAAATTTTTTAAAAAAGAACTTTTAGCCCAGGGGTACATCAACGCAACGGATTTCAGCCTGTTCGAACGAGTTGAATCAGTGGATGATGCAGTGATGAGGATTGATCGCTTCTACCATCGGTACCATAGCCTGCGATACATTAGAGAACAACTGGTGCTTCGTCTTACCTCAGGCATTGATCCGTTGAATGTTAATAAACTCAAATCCCGTTTTTCCGACATCCTGATACCCGGTGGTGACCTTTTCCTCTCCGGTCCCCTGCCGGTAGAAGCTGATGAGCCTGAAATCGCCCATCTTCCAAGGCTCGTTGTTGACTTTGACCGAAAAGATCTAGGCCGCCTGCGAGATCTTATCGACGCAATAAATGCCTGCTGAATTCGAATAGCGAAGGAAAGAGACGGCAGAGCGTCAGGTCACAACGATTAACGTAAAGCATAAGCACGGGGATTATTCAATAAAGAGATGCGCGGCTAATTTACCTTGACACATATCCCCCGTTTTCTTATACTTACCCGGTGAGAAAGTGAGTTCTCATAAATAATAATTTCAACAGTTCTTATCAATTCAATTGCCGCTTCTTTTTTCCGAGAACGCCGGTGATTACGGCTATTGGTCTGGCGGCGACCATGCTTGTTTTAGCCTATTTTTTTAAACACACAAAAAAGCGAGAGAAGAAGGGGGAATAAGATGGATCAGAAAAAGCTTGCATTTTCTTTCGAAGAGGGCGACAGAAAGAACAAAAAACTTTTAGGGGGAAAGGGAGCAAATCTTTGCGCAATGACCCAGATAGGTCTTCCCGTACCCCCGGGTTTTGTCATCTCGACCGAGGCCTGCCTTTCGCATCTGGCCCAGAAGAGAAAAGGGCTCCAACCTGCATTAATAAAAGAAATAAAGATGGCCATGGCCGACCTGGAAAAGAAGACCGGAAAGGGGTTTGGAAACCCGAAGAATCCCTTATTGGTCTCTGTCAGGTCGGGGTCCGCCATTTCCATGCCTGGCATGATGGATACCATTCTGAACCTCGGGCTAAATGAAGAGACAGTGGACGGCCTCATCAAATTAACAAAAAATGAGCGATTTGTTTATGATGCCTACCGACGATTGATTCAGCTTTTCGGTTCAATCGGCCTCGGCGTGAAAGATGAGGAATTTGACGCGATATTCGAAAAGATAAAAAAGAAGAATAAGGCGGCAGATGATTCTTCACTGGGCGCCGGCGCCCTAAAAGAGACATGTAATCAATTTTTAAAGCTGATCAAGGACAATACCAAAAAGCCCCTCCCACAAGACCCTTATGTGCAGATGGAAATAGCCATAGAGGCCGTTTTCCGATCTTGGATGGGAAAACGGGCAATTGATTATCGCAGAGAGTTCCATATCACACCGGAGATGGCCGATGGAACAGCGGTCAATATCTGCACCATGGTCTTCGGAAATATGGGAGATGACTGCGCAACCGGAGTAGCCTTCACCAGAAATCCCGGCACGGGTGAAAACAGGCTTTTCGGAGAATATATGATCAATGCACAGGGCGAAGATGTGGTCGCCGGTATCAGAACACCAAAACCGATCAGTAAACTCAGAAAAGACATGCCCGGTATATATCGAGAGCTGGAAGAACTGAGACATACCCTGGAAAAAGATAACAGGGAGGTACAGGACTTTGAGTTCACTATTGAGAAGGGCAAGCTTTACTGCCTCCAGACCAGAAATGGAAAGATGAATGTCTCTGCCTTTATAAAAACCTCCATAGATATGGTTAATGAGGGTCTTCTGACGGAGGAAGAGGCTATCCTCAGAATACAGCCGGATATGCTGGCCCAGCTCCTTCATCCGAGACTCGACCCCAAGGCAAAGGTGAAGGTTCTGGCACAAGGGCTTCCCGCATCCCCCGGCGCCGCATCAGGCAAGATCGTATTTGACGCCGACAAAGCCGAAAACCAGGCAAAATTAGGAGAAAAGGTTGTTCTGGTCAGGGAAGAAACCAAGCCGGAAGACATCCATGGCTTTTTTGCCGCCCAAGGAATTTTAACCAGCCGTGGGGGCAAGACGTCCCATGCTGCCGTTGTCGCGAGAAGTATGGGTAAACCCTGTGTCTCCGGATGCGACGCCATCAAAATCAATAATCTCGCCAAGGAAGCGGTGATTTCCGGTGTGCCGCTTCGAGAAGGAGATGTGATTACCATAGACGGGAGCACGGGAAATATTTATCAGGGCATCGTCCCAACCATTGAACCGGAATTTGTGGAGGACCTGCTCGTGCTGCTGGAGTGGGCCGACGATATCGGTGAGTTGCAGGTCATGGCCAATGCAGATACACCCGAGGGCGTTGGCAAGGCAAGAACATATGGAGCTATGGGGATCGGGCTTTGCCGGACGGAGAGGATGTTCAATAAACCGGAAAGGCTGCCCATAGTCCGTGAGATGATCCTGGCAGAATCCTCTGAGGAAAGACAGAAGTCCCTTGATCAACTTCTCCCGTTCCAGAGGGAAGATTTCAAAGAAATATTCCGGGTCATGGATGGCCTCCCCGTAACCATACGCCTCCTTGATCCGCCTATCCATGAATTCCTGCCGTCTGATGAAGAACTGGTCAACGAGATTAATCATCTCAAGGATTTGAGAGAAACGGTGGAAGGTATGACCGAGCTTCCTGATACCCTGAAGCTGATGGCTCCCGAATTCCTCGAAAAGTACAAAGCAACCCTTGAAACGATTACCCAAGGACTTGAGGAGTTGAAGAACAAACATCTTGCCGAAACCCTTATTTCCGCGAAGGAGACCATACTTCAAAAGGTAAAGTCTCTCTCCGAAACCAATCCAATGCTTGGACACCGGGGTGTCAGACTTGGCATCACCTATCCTGAGATATATTGCATGCAGATCAGGGCCATTTTAGAGGCTTCCGCCGAACATGTCAAAGAAGGCGGACATATCAGCCCTGAAATCATGGTTCCTCAAGTCTGCACTCGTGAGGAACTGGAATGGGTCCACCGGTATGTCACCACAATTCACAAACATGTTGAAATGAAATACAAGATCAAAGTGCCCTATAAATTCGGGACCATGGTCGAGGTGGTAAGGGCCTGTATGCGCGCGGGTCGGCTTGCCGAACTGGCCGAATTCATGTCCTTTGGAACCAATGATCTTACCCAGGCCACCTTTTCTTTTTCAAGGGAAGACGCTGAGAACAAGTTTTTGCCCCTTTATAACGAAGTGGGCATTTTACAGCACAATCCTTTTGAGGTTCTGGATATCAAAGGGGTCGGACGCTTGATGATGATCACCATTGAGTGGGCCAGGAAAACAAGGCCCGACATGAAGGTTGGTATATGCGGGGAACAGGGAGGGCATCCTGAGGCCATCCGTTTCTGTCATCACATCAAGTTGAGCTATGTCTCATGTTCACCTCCCAGGGTTCCCATTGCAAGACTTGCAGCCGCCCATGCCAAGCTCACGGAGAAGGAATATGTGTTGTTTTAGAGTAACTAATCAGGTTATCGCGTTCAAAGGTTCACTATTAAAGATTTGAGAATAAGGCGGGAATATGCCTTAAAACCTCTTGCCATTACAGATAACGACCGTAATTCAGTGTGTTTTTATTGATACTGATGCCTATATGTTGCTGTACCATCTCGTGGCGGGCGTCTGTAAAGGGAAGGTAGGCAAGGGTCAATTCCTTTATATCAAATTTGATGCTGGGCAGAAGAGGCAAAACTTTCTCTTTGTTAATGGCCGAGCCGGCCAGGACAATCTTTAGGCCCTGGATGGCCTCGGTTCCAGGCAAGGTTACAGGGTAGAGATCCTTTCTGTGTATAGTCTCTTTTGCCTTGAAGCAGGTCTGCGACACAGTAACCTGGCTTGAAAGTCGCAAAAAAACCTTGGGCCTTATTTTAAAAGCAGGACTCCAGAAATACATAGCCTGGTTTTCCCATTTCTTTTGGGGTACCCTGGGCTGATTGGTTTGCCTCATAAAATCCCCATAGGAATTAATTTCCAGGCCTTTCACCTTTGCGCGTATCTTCCAGAAGGGCAAATACACGGTTTCTTTGCCCTGCCCCTCAATAAACAACAAATTCACCCGCACAAACTTGCCTTTCGAGACTTCCCAGGCAGAATCGCAGTTGTTGCAATTTAAGACCACGCTATCCCTCTCGCCCTCCAGGTTCCAGCCGCATTGCGGACACAGGGTTGCAATAAAATGGATTTTCCACTGCGGTTTCTTTTTTATAGTCAATTCAGATATATCTTGACCTTGGGTAAGTCTGTAAATGGGTCTGTTCAATATTGCGTCAAAAAGCCTTCCATTATTCACAAATAAAGGAAGGTATATAATGCTTAAGGTCTCTCCGATATATGCACGGTGAAAAATCTTACCAGTTAATGAGGCCGAAGAAAGCCTTGCAGCATTTGATATAATATCTTTTGCCTTGAGAGTAAAATTTAGAAATGATCCTTCCGTATCCCCTGTCATAAATTTCATCTTCATGGCCTGTGGTCTGAGCCCAAGAGATACTGGGATGCCTTTAAATGGAAGTCCTATTCGGGTTATGTCTACGATGCGGTAGCCAACAGTCTGACCCTGGCAGAAATACACATTCCCTTTAAAACGAAGATAGGGTGCATAGATAATTTCCTTGCCGGATGCTTTATCAGGCAGCACAAAACGAAAATGGCCAGGGGCAAAAAGGTAATTTTCTACATCACAATAGGGACAACGGATTAGACGATCGGTCTCTTCAAATTCAATAGGGGCTCCGCACTGTGGACACTTTTGCTCGATTGTAAAGCCCATTTTACTCTAATTTTTCCCCACAATGATTGCAAAAATCAGATCTGGGCAAATTTTCTGTTTTGCAATGGGGGCAGACCTTGGCAAGGGGTTTTTCGTCTGCCGGATGTCCACACTTTGGACAAAATCGTGCATTAGGAGGGATATTCTTGCCACAATTTGCACACTGGCGAAAAATCAGTTGCTGGTGCCCGCAATAGGGGCAAAACTTGGCATCTTTGGAAATAGCATGCCCACAGTCCGGGCACTTGAATTCCTGGGACACAGGGTCGGCTCCACCAACCCCTTTACCTAATTGGGGTCTGAAGGCCTCGGAAAACATGGCCGGCATCATAAAGCCCAAACCCATGCCCAGACCCGATCCGGCGTCACCGGTGGACTCTGCTGCCTTTTCCATAGCCATGGCCGCCTTCATTTTTACCAATCTGTCCAGGTCCTGAATTACGCTTAGACGGCTCTTATCGTCAATGGCCTGTTGCACCTCCGTTGGTGGAGTAATGGATGAAATATACAGGTTATTGAGGCCGAGTCCAAAATGGCTAAAATCTTTTTGAAGTCGCTTTTGCAGACCCTCGGATAGTTCATCATACCGTCCCGGCAGGTTAAAAATGGTGTCCAGGTTTTCACCTAAATGATCATTGAACCGCGACACAATTACCCGCTTAAGATATTCCTCAATTTCCTCTGTAGTGTATTTACCCATGGTGCCTACAAGGCTGTTTATGAATAAAACCGGCTGGATAACCTGGATATTAAACACGCCAAATGCACGAAGCCGAATAAGACCCAGCTCGGAATCTCTGAAGGCTACCGGATCTCTGGTACCCCATTTGAGATTGAGAAAGACCTTCATGTTAGCGATATATACCTCGGCTCGAAGCGGGCTGGTCATGGCCCAGGGAATAGTCAGGATTTTCGTCAGGACCGGAATATTGGCTGTCTTCAGGGTATGGCGGCCGGGACCAAAGGCGTCTCCTGCCTTGCCTTTGTAATACAAAACAGCCGCCTGGCTTTCTCGGACAATGAGTTGAGCTCCAAATTTTATTTCACCAGAACCTTTTTCAGGAACTCTATGTACCAGTTCTTGACCCGTTTCATCAAACCACTCAATTACCTCTAAAAAAACGATATTGTCTCTCCCCATTGGCTCCTCCTTTTTTTGTTGACGTGAATTGCAGGTTATCAGAAATTTACAAACTTATATCCATCTATTTTTTGACAGGATTAACAGGATTTACCGGATCATTTGAAAGCCCTCGTAGCAAGACGAGGTTCACGATGATGCAGTCGTGACCAACCTGGAACGCTTTTGTAAGCTGAAACAAGGTCGATTACTTTCTCTTTATAAGAGCCTCCACATTTAGTTATCATAAATCGATCATTTTTGTTAAGTCTTTTTCTTGAGCATGACCTTATCTGACAAATAGCTTAGCCACAACGCAATTCAGCTATTAAAGATGGGTATCATGTTCACCTCCTGCAATGCTGAGACTATTTCATCTGGGTTTCACAATTCCAACATAAGAGTTTCAAAAAAGCTCTACTAATCCAGTGTTCGTGGAGCTTTTTTGCGTCTATTCGGTAAAATGATACTTTTATTTCTTTTAGCCTCGCCACCTGCTAACAGCTCCTTAATAATCATTCCCACTTCAATGGTTTTCCCAAGGCCAACCTCATCGGCAATCAAAAATTTTAGCCTGCGAGCGCTAATAATCTGATGAGTTAATAGAATCTGGTGAAGAAGAAGATTTGTCTTGCTATTGGAGAGTTCACCTCCTAAATTTTCAAGGGGTAGTTGGTAAGCCAATTGTCTCAAAAAAAAATCCATCGGACAATCGGATTCACCGTTTTGATACCGCTGAAAGATATCAGCAATCGGCTCGATCCGACTCTGGGGGAATGTTTCAAGAAACCTTTTACCATCTTTTTCAAAAACAACATCAACTTGGTATTCTTCCCCAGGGCCTTCCGCTACCAGAAGCACGGCGCCAGTACCCAGGTCAGGGCGGTATGGAATTTTGTACTTTTGTGTCTTTTTTGATTTCCATTCGATATTAGGGAGTGTTGGATGCGACTAAAATCGTTAATGTGGATCATGGGCCAAATATTTGTTCAAGTAGACGAACACACAAATCAGGATTGATCCAGATATCTTTTCTTTCGCTTATTTGTCTGAAATAAAAACGCAATTGATCCTCGCTGATCATTTTCTTTGCAAAGGCTTCAATCAAAACACCCAATGAGCCACGCACAGACAAGTTATTTTGCCGGGCAAAATCACGACCCCGCTCATTATCCATGAGAAGCAAGGCATTTTTAGATAATGCCAGGGCAATCGATTCTTTTTCACCTCGATCAAGATTCAAATTCCGTAAATCTACAGAGATTTCAAAGTCTTTTATCGGGTTCCATTCGTTTTGCACAAGGAAGGAATTCAGTAATTGAGCATCCATAAAGCCCCGGCGTATTCCAACACTGACAGTTTCTCTGTAAACTGAAAGAGGGAACTCAATTCGACCATAGAGCCCTTTTAATAAGTGCAGTATGTTCAGTTTTGAAAAGACCATAAGTGGACCAGCATTTGAAACCACGTTTAATGCCATTCTGAAAGTTCCTCTTTGATCGTTTGCTCGGAAAATTCAGGGTCTATATTGTGGTGACGCGCTTCTCGGATCAGATCCTGCTTATTAAGCCCTATTTGTTCAGCAACATAACCTATAGAACCAACACCATCCCGATATAGCTGAATAGCACGTTCTACTTTGTACTGGTAAATGCCCAAGCGAACGATCTGTTTGAGAATTAATTCTTCTTCAGGCAATCCCTTAATCCACCCACGTGGTATTTTGACAGTAATGTCTTGTTCCATCATGTTGTTTCCTCCTTTAGGGAAAAGGTACGATTTCTTTTATCTGTACAATTATTCTAACACCTGAATATATCACAGTGCCAAACTGTTTTTAACTGAATTATTTGAATCCAGTGCTGTACAATCAACTCGATAGATTAAAGCCGGTTGTATAAACCGGAAATCCTCGGATTTCTTGTTTTATTGGAGTGCCGAAAATAAAATTAATGGAAACTATCTCTCCACGATATTCCACTCATAAAGATGCACCAGGAACAAGACTGGCTTTGAGAAATGCTTCTCCATATCTCTAAATTTTTCCTTTTTTCAAATCAGCAATCCATTTGTGGGCCTGCTTTGGTGTAAGCAAATCAAAGGTGTACTACTGCTTGGCATATGCATGCCCAGTATTGTGCGACAATGTCTGCTAAATTCAATGTGCCATATTTTTTGTTCACCCTTTCAAAATGCGCCTTTGCGTATTCCCCTTTTACTGAGGTTGGTTTGTCTTGTTTTTTATCCGGCTTGATCTCTATCATCTTGATCAGGGTTTCTATGTCTTTATCCTATTAGGCTGTCCGAGAATGCCCTTTTTCCTCAACTCTTTGCCATGCTCAAAAAATTATCCTCGCCATATCAACTGTCGTTTTACATACCCCTGATCACTGATATCACTGAATATGGGCAAATAGTATCATAAACCAGCAATTTATGCTACCGGCCCCTGTTTTTCTAAAACATTCATAAGATATTGCCCATACCCATTCTTAATCAGGGGTCTCGCAAGCTCTTTAAGTTGGACGGTATCGATGCGTCCCATACGGTAGGCTATTTCTTCAATACGTGATATTTTTAGGCCATGCCTTTTCTCCAGTTTTCCGTAAATTCCGGTGTTCAGGTTGAAAGAGGATCGCAAATTCCAGAACTGGATTGAAAAAATAGTAGAAATATTAATTAAGAGTCAGACGTAGATTTGACACTTATGTTGTGTGTCTCTCTAACCCATTGAATATATGAGTTTATTGGCAAAAAAGGTGCGATATTAAGAATATCCTTATAATACAAGATGTTGTCCATGATTATCCCGTTGCTTAAAACAGACTGACAACATAATAATTGATACGTAGACCTGCTTCTTTCAATCCGGCTCATGATAAATACCCATTGAGGTCGGACCGCGCTAACTTATTGATATCTATGGATTAGCATCCCATAAATAGGTATTTTCAGGCCCTATATCACCTTTTTTGACCCCAAAATGGGCACTATAAGGAATAGAGGGCTCTCGAAGTTGATAGGATTCTCCTGCTTCAATACTTCTTCTTCCTGAGGCCAGTACTCCCAGTATGGATTTTACCCTATCAACAAAGCCTCTACTACCAACAGCAATACTCCGTGTCCATTTTTCATCTCTGATATTTTTTCCATTTCCCAAATAATCCTCTACCCACCTCTTTTGATAAGTTATCACCCTATCATAGGAGCCAAAACCAAGTAGTTTTCTGAGCCTTTCATAATCTATAAGAATGTTTTTACTTCTTGGTTTCTGTATTTCATTGTAACCACAAAAAGGCCATTCGGAAGGATGCTCCACTACACCTGCACGAACCATATTGAGATCAATATATACAAGACACTGAAATAGATGCTCACCGCTTTCGATCGCCGTTGCGTGATAGCGATCCTCCCAAAATGCTCCCTTCCGATTCTTCCTTTGATTGTATTCTTGCCCCGTTCGCCCAGCAATCAGTTTAATCGAATTTGGAATCACATCACGATCATCATCACCAACCAAAAGAAGATGGATATGGTTCGAGGTGACAGCATAATTCAATATTGGCAAGCCATAATGTTTCTTCGCTTCAAAAAGCCACTGAAGCCATCTTTGCCTATCTTTTGCAAACTTGAGCAAAAATTCTCTTTTATGACATCGGTGAGTAATTTACCCCGTTAAATTCGAAGAACATTTAACTGGGGTGTGCCATATCTGCCCCGGGATATAATGTCTTTTCGCTCTCGCCATTGTTTATTGTGAATAATGTTTTTTTTGCCCCTGAAAAGTTCAATATAGGGCCTAAATAAGGGTGTTTTTAAGGTTTTTCTTTAATAGTTTTAGATAGTTAGCGTGGCCCGACCCCATCCAAACCCCATCCAACAAGCCCATCCAACAAGTTAGTTAGCGTGGCCCGACCCCATCCAAGTAGGGGTAAATTGAGTCCTTCCGGGCCCCTTAATGCCACAAAGATTGGCCTTGCCTACTATTACAACGGATTTGATGTATAAATATCCACGATTGCCCTAAGGTAATCTTCTAATATTTCCGTCTATTGGTGGTAGGGCCGATTAAAAGAAGGTAGCCATAATAACGAACCGAAAAAAAATGGCAGCTACAAAAAAACACAAAAAAATATTTGACAAAGGTTTTTTGGGGGAGTAAACACTAAATTATCAAAAATACACATCGGATAAGAGGGCTTCTGTTTAGGTCTTTTATTTAGAACGCGGACAATATATTACTCCCTTAACTACCTTAATTACTTAATCAAATTATAATCACTTAAAATAAATAGAAAATGCGAGAAAATTGTGTTGATTATCTTTATTTTTAGATGCTAATATAGACATCAGATTTTGATTTTCCTATGGGGAAAGATGAGGAATATATACCCCTATTTCTCAGATGAAACAATTATATTATCATATGGTTAAAAGGTCATTAACTGACTTCCATGCGAAATTATTTCGACAGTTTTTAAGATTTCGGTTAGGATTATGACAGTTGAGAATAGTAAAATGACGCCATATGGGAAACGCTTGGCGCTACATGCAAACGTCCCGACTGAAACGATTTTTTTTACTTTAATTATCTTTTAGGAGGAAGACATGAAAAAGGGTATCCGATATTCGACGTTAATTGTGTTTTTATCTTTGGGCTTTTTGAGCGCTTGCGGTGGAAGCGGCAGCGATAGTACTATTAGTGCGCCCGAAACAATATCGATCACGCACCTTTGAATCCCGGATGGGGAAACGACCATCTACCAATACCACCCGATTAGGGTGAAGGTCGGCCTTAAACTAAGTAACGCCAGCACGAGCAGTAACGTTAAGGATGTAAGCGTTGTGGTCGGTTTGGTAAGCCCGGATGATACATCGAAAGCCTGCTATCTGGCCAGCCAGAGTGTACAGCTTGATACCAGCGGCGCCGAGACGCAGGTAACGTTGGTGGGATATCCAAGTGACGACTGCCTTTTATCGGAAGAAACGAGCCGCGCAGTCAACCTGACCGTTACGGCCCACCCGATAGACGACCTTCTTACGCTCTCCGATCCTAACGATCAGACGACAGTCCTTTTCACGGCATCCAACAGCGATAACGCCGTTAACCAGGCCTGCACCGATGCAAGCGGGACTGCGGGCTGTGTGATAGACCTGACGATTGAACCAAGCCCAGGACTGGACGTGGCTATAACCAGTTTTGAACCGGCATCCTCCGTCGCCATCCTCTGGTCGCCCACCGATAGCGATCACCATTCAACAGACGTTACCCTTACCGCCGAGGTGGCAAATAAACCGAACTTTGTGGTCGATACGGACATTGAAGTGGTCGGCGTATCCCCGGGCGCGGCGAACGCGCTGGACGGCGTGGGAACCGTTGAAGTGAAGTACTATATCCGCCCCCATTCCTCAACCGATTCATGGATGGACCTCACGGTTAGAAAAGACGGAAACCACACGGCCGCGGGCCACCATACGGGCGTTACACTAACAAGCTTACCCACCCCTAATGAAATAAGTTTAAACCACGATCTATATATCGAGGGGGATACTTATACGGCAATGGCAACCGGCGGTACATGGGCAAGCGAAAGCGATTTCGATATACAAGCCTGCGTATTGACGTCTTTTACCGAAGGCGCGGCGGATGCCAGCGAAGGGAATGCTAACAATTGCATGACCGCCAGGGTAACGATGGGCAATCCGCGCAAGCCGGATATGGCGCAGCAACAGTTGGGATACAGATCTTGGTTCCCCCCTATCCCCCCTATCCGAATAATAAACTATATTTACGCTTCGAATTATAACTATTCTAAAAAATTTGGAAATAGTAAAGAACACCTGTACTTGCACGCGGATGTAATAATGGGAGCCGGGTCGTCCTATCTGAGCGATAGGGTGACTGGTGCTAAGTCGGATAAAAGGTTGTCGGGAACGGCGAAGATCGGCCTTTCCGCATCGCTTGACGGCTGGTTAGACGTAACCCTGATTGGTTTAGAGGGGTGGGCATACGCCGATCTTACCGATACAACTGTAAACGACGGTTATGATGCAGTTTTGCTTGGCCACACACTGGCGCATTTAAGAGAATCTTATTCCATGCCCATTACATACGACCTGCCGGGACTCGACAAAAGCTACTCGAAGTCGGCGTGCGCTCATTTCGGTTATTACCTTGTAGTGGCTAACATAAGTATAGAGGTATGCGCGAAAGGCGAGGCAGGTCTCAAAGTAGGAGAGACACTTAATTTCTACGATGGAAACGGGTGGGGCGACTTTGCCGATGCGACGGTATGGGGGGATATGGTATTGAAAGTACGCCCTTATACCGAACTCGATCTCACCGCAGCGGCAGTCGTCGACCTGGCAGTCTTAGACGCCCGCGTTGAGGCAGATCTAACTCTTCTTAACGTATCCTTATCGTCGGAGAATCGAACGGACGGCGACACCGACCTGGAAGATTATACAACCGGCATTGTGTCGTTAGGCTTGGTCGGCAGTTCGGTGGTGTTTACCGCGGGCGCGGATTCCGATTTTACAATTAGCACCTTATCGGGCAAAGTTTACGCAACGGGCGAATATTATTTGCCCTTCTCCTGGCATGATCTTGGTACGTACACTATCACGTCGTGGGATGGGTACAGCAAGTCGTTTCCTATCTACCATGGAACGCTGGCGACCACGACTATTGACGTGCCTTAATAATAGAACAGTTCAAATAGCCAATTAAATCAATCTTATCTTATGGTTATGTCCACCTTGAAAAGTCTGATGATGAAGGGCCGGCTTCCCGCCGCGGCAGTATTGGTCGTGTTGACCGTGGTGGTTGCCGGTTTGTTTGTGTTTTTCAAAAACTCCGCTATCCTTACAACCGGCCCCGCAACCAAAGAGGATAAAACTTTAAGCGCGGGGTTGAAGGCGCCCTTGCGGTGCGATTTCAGCGCGGAGTATAAGCGGAGTTTTGAAATAACCGGCAGTTCGCAATCCGCCACCGCCCCGGAACGCTTTATGCAAGATAAAGGGATGAGCTTATTCGGAAGCCGGATCATGCGCGGCGATCAGGATTTCAAACTCAAAATGCACTGGCAGATCGACGGCAAGGACCCCTCCGGCGCGTGGATAATAAAGGCGGTGGTTACCGATTTTGAAATGGAAGCAAAAATGGAGGGGAAATCGGAAAAAGCGGCGATTCCAGTTCCGTACCCGTTTGTTATCCGGATGCTGGATGATTGCAGTTTCGATAGTTTCGGGTTCCACCCGGCGTCTTCCAGGGAAAATACAGTCCTTTTGATGAGCCTTATCCAGACGCTTGAAATGGTTCTCCCGCCGGATGAGCGTAGCACGGAGTGGGAGGCCGAACAGATTGACGCCTTGGGCAAGAGCCTTGCCTCGTATAAAGCCGTAAGGTCTGAAGCGGGCGACACTCTTGTAACACGGAACCGGCTTGAGTATCTGGAGGTTTACGAACAGCCTCCCGATATGAAAGTAACGGCGCGGGTGATGCAATCGGAAATGAAAGGCGCTCTCGACCCGGACGGCGGATGGTTTAAGCGGCTGGAGGGCACGGAGCATACGCGCCTTGCGGCGGGCGATTCCGTCTTCGCTGAAAGTTTGGCCACGCTTTCGGTAGTGGCAATCTCCACTGTATTCCCGCCGATAAACATGGCGGCTGTCAGCGCGTACCGCTGGTTGAGGCCGGGCGAAAAACCGCCAAAAAAGAAAACCCGATTTGCAAACATGCAGGCTCCACCCGGCGTTGCAAAAATGGAATTGCCCGAAGCGTTGAAGGAATTTCAGGCCATTTTGTTTTCAAAGAAATCCGGACATACCGCCGCTTCCATCCGGTACCTTACGGTCTATTTGCGTGAACGGCCGGAAGCCGCGACGGAGATTATAGAAGCATTGCGAAACGGGGAGATTGAAAAAAAAGCGGAATCGACCATTTTCCTTGCCCTTCAGCTCGCAGGCACCAAAGAGTCGGAGGATGCGCTTTTGACCGTTCTGGATGATGCGGGATTTAACCCGTTAAACCGAGGCCGCGCGGCGCACGCGCTATCGGAAGTCGAAGATATTTCCCAAAGATCGCTTGATGCGCTTTTCAATGCTTCCACAGGCGCTTTGGGGGACGAAGGGGAATTCTCCAACACATCCCTCCTTGCGCTGGGAGTGCTTGGATACGCAAACGCCAAAGATAGGGCGGAGATAACCGATAGAGTTGTACAGGAGATGGAATTCCGCTTCCAAAACGCCGAGACTTCTGAGGAGAAATTGTTAGTCCTTGCGGCTATAGGCAACGTTGGCGACGAGCGCTTTATTTACGAAATAAGCGAAGGGTTGGGCGATGATTCCGAATATATCCGCAAAATGGCGATTAACGCGGCGAGGAAGATAGATAGCGACGAAATCGACGCCATGCTTGAAGATACCTTCATCAACGACCGTAATCCCGATGTTCGCAATGACGCTCTGGATATGATGGCGCGCAGGGAGCCATCCGGCGAAGCGAACAGCGAGGTAGTGGGGATTGCGAGCGAACGGCTTCCATTCGAGCGCAATGCGGAATCGCGGGCGGCTATCATCAAGTATCTCGGAAAAAACGCCGCCATAAGCGAAGTGGCTAAAGAAGCGCTGGTGGAACAGTATCGCCGTGAAGCAGACCCCCGATTAATGGTCTTGATAGGCCGCTACGTAAGCGCGGAAGATCTCCAATAATCTAGGAGCCTGTCCGAGAATGCCCTTTTTCCTCAACTCTTTGTCATGCAAAAAAAATTATCCTCGGAATATCAACTATATACCTGCGGTAATTTTTTTTGCATTCCTTGATTTGAGAAAAAATTACTATTCTCGGACAGGCTCCTAGTCAATAATTTCTCAAGCAGATTTCAAGGGCCTGGCCCCAATTATGCATGGTATAATTTGTTAATATACAGGGAAACTGGTTGATAGTAAACGGGGTCATAAACGGGGTCAGGCTTAAGTAATTAACTATTTGTATCAAATCGTAATTTGCCTAACCCGTCAATCCTCCTGACCTCTATTCCGCTGCGCTACAAAAAAGCAGGTGATCTTATGCATATTTTGTAAATAGCTCGACATCTATAATGGACATCATTATAATATGACCCATGATAATAACTTTTAAGTCTGTTGGTACAGAGGATATTTTTGATGGTGTGGCATCGCAAGCAGATCGAAGATGCTGTCCTCAATCTATTTGGCCGGTTGCTCGCCGGAAGCTGGATCAAATCAACAGAGTTCGGGAGATCAATGAAATTAAAGTACCTCCTGGGAATCGCTTGGAACGATTGAAAGGCGACCGGGAGAATCAATACAGTATCCGCATTAATCAACAATATAGAATTTGTTTTACATGGGAGGAAGGCCATGCTTACGAAATTGAAATCACAGATTACCACTGATGTTGGGAGGCGTCTGCCTCGAAATCGCCCCCCGACACATCCTGGGGAGATGCTTTTCGAGGGATTCGTCAAGCCGCTTGACCTTACACAAGCAGAACTCGCTCGTTGCCTGGGCATTTCTTACCCTCGCCTCAACGAAATTATTAAAGGCAAACGTTCGGTAACTCCGGATACGGCATTGCGACTTTCCCGTGTTTTGGGTATGTCCGCGGATTTCTGGCTGGGCTTGCAACAGCATTGGGATCTTTGGCATGCAATGAACAGTCCTGAAGCAACAAAGATTAATCGCCTGAAACCAATTCCCAGAGATCAGCATTCCTTTGCATAACCATTTTCTGCACTTGACCGGTGTTCCGCTATTGCTCCACACCTGTAAGTGAGAAATACGTTGGGAGGTTGGCTATATTGTGTTTAATGGACTATAGCTTTGATGCTATGCAAACAAGAGTTTCGTATCAGAAACAAAATGATATAAAGGGGGACGCTCTTTAAAGACAATGTAAAGACAATGAGACAATGGGGACGCCCATGTGTTTATGCGTTTATGGCATCCAGATTAACCCCGATTCTTCGGCAATGTCTCGCCCCCGCTGAACCGCTCTGCTGGCGGCTGATTGGCTCAAACCCAGCTTCAAGCCCACGTCGGTCACCGACATACCAAGCTCCTGGACCGCCCAGGAAGAAAAAACAGGGAAAAAACAGTGTCAGACCTACACAGTTGACAAAAGAACATTAATTATGGTTTACAAAATGAAGCAAAACCGGCATGGCAAGTGAGATTGAATTTGTAGCAGCGGTGTAGCTGAATGAAAATATGGAAAATAGAAAAACGATTTATTGCAGGATAATCAGGAGTAACTTGGGCCTAAGGATTGGCAGGACTTTCGGAAATGATTAAACTCTAAGAAAAACTTTAAAATTATAGTATTTCAGTAGAGATACGAATAACTTTGTCAAATGTGTAGGTCACCTGTTATTTGTTATTTGCAGAATCATTCAACCTGATGGGAGACATTGAAAAACATGGGACAGGATTTATACGAATTCGAAAAATGCTTACAGATTAGGCATTAACCGTACCCTTTTGTATAAAAAGATAAAAAAGCACAACCTCGCCCTCAACCTCGCTTCCAAGCCAGCCTAAACCCAAATTTTGCATTAGGCAATGGCGAGAGGTTTGATCCCCAAAAAACACAAAAACTCTTGGGATGACAGAAAAAGTGGAATGCTATTTTACCCAATTATCGATCTTCAAGTTCGGTATTCGAATAAACTCTTTTTCGTTGTTGGTAACCAAAATGCAGTCTATCGAAAGGGCATGTGCAGCGATTAGCATGTCAAGAGAGCCAATGGGGGTGCCTTGTTTTTCTAAAAAGGCCCGGAGGCTGCCATATTGTTTCGCGGCATCATCACCATATGACAATATTTCTATGGGAGCCAAAAACTGGGTTAAGGCGAATTGATTCTGGCCTGGTTTTGAGCTTTTTATAACGCCATATTCAAGTTCGCTCAAGGTTATTGATGAGATAGCGACTTGAGAAATCCGGGTTTGCCTAAACCGTTCGATTACATCCATTGGTTTCCTTTTGATAATATAGATGCACATATTTGTATCGAGCATGTATTTTATCATAATGTTTCCCGAGAATCCTGTGGCGGTTGAACTCTGGCTTCCATATAGTCATCGGTGAATTGGTCAAGACTGTTTGCCAGGGATGCCCAAGGATCATCTTTTGGAATAAGGACAACTATATTCCCTATTTTTTTAATAAAAACATCATTCCCCGAGAAGCGGAATTCCTTGGGAAGCCTTACGGCCTGGCTTCTGCCGTTTATGAATATCTTGGCGGTTTGCATATTAAATCCTCCAACAGTTTGATGATATATATTAAAGTATATATCATGTAGGATGGCTTTGTCAATCTTGATCAAGGCAAAAGGTTGGAGGATTATTAGAAGCAAAAAAAGCTACAAGTTTCGTGAACCAGATGTTCCTTATGGGGTAATTTAACCCCTGAAAATAGCCTTTTAAGGATTCAAAACACCTATGGATGATAGTGTTTAAATATCTCAATAGTTATAGCTTGCCCCAAGCAAAGCGCATAAGGTTATAATAGGCGTCTTTGAGAGGTGTGACGCATAACCATTAGAGGATTGAATACTTTTTTTTGACCCATATTTTACGCCTAATCAATTCCATCTTTAATCCGTTGTATCAATCGGCGGATTTTCCGCCAAATCCCAAAACAGCCCGGTCATTAACCGAAGTCCTTCTCGAGCAATGGGGGCTAAAAGATGTTCATTGGGGGCATGTTGAGAACAGCCTCCATAAGAATGTGGCACCCAGATGGTTGGTAAACCTAAAATATCGGTGAAGGCGTCGTTAGGTAGAGTCCCTCCGAGGTTGGGAAGGAAGGCGGTCTTCTTGTCCGTGGTTTTCTCAAAGGAGCCGATTGTCCATTTGACCCATGGATTATCCGGAGATAGCCTGGTGGCCATGCCATATTGGTTCTCGATTTCTGTTATCTGGATTTGTTCAAGGCCATGTTCTTCCAGATGTTTCCTCACTGCCGCAATGAAGCCCTGGGGATGGCTACCTGCTACATATCTAATATGGCATCTGGCCCAGGCGCTGGACGGTATGGCATGAACAGGGTTGGCTGGATTTCCGCACTCAAAGGCTAAAACATCAAGGGTGTTCCATCCATAAACCTTCTCCGCCAGGCTCAACCCGGGCTCTCCCCAATCGACGTCTATATCGGGTCCTTGGGCTCCGGTCACCTCTAACTCTGCCAAGGCCTTTTGAATCGGTTCAGGAATACCATCCGGTCTAAGCCCTTCTATTAGAATCCGTCCCCGGGAATCCACCATCGAACTAATGGCATGGGCCAGGATTATTCCAGGATTTGCCAACAGGCCTCCCCAGTTGCCTGAATGGTGCTCTCCCTCACGGAGCTTAAGGCTTATGTCAAAATTGAACACACCCCTGCTTCCTCCAAATACGGTTGGTTTATCAGGATTAATACGGGGGCCGTCCGAGGCAATAAGAACGTCGGCCATTAATGCATCCTTCTCCTGGGCGCAAATTTCATGCAGTCCGGGAGAGCCCATTTCCTCGCCCATCTCGATTAGTATCTTGACGTTGAAGCCTAACTCTCCCCGTTCCCTCAATAGTAAATTCAACGCAGCAAGATTAATGGTGTGCTGACCTTTATTATCTGCTGCGCCTCGGCCGTACCATCGATCGCCTTCTTTAGCCAAACGCCACGGCTCTAATCCTGGCCTCCAGGCGCTTTCCATTCCCCAAACCGTATCGCCATGGCCGTATGTGAGAACAGTGGGAAGGGTTTCGTCCTCTACCCGTTGAGCTATCAGGGAAGGTATGCGATCTATTATTGGGTTTTCAACAATTCGGCAGGTAAACCCCATTTTCTCCAGATAGGGCCATATTTCTTTTTCCAAATAATCTCTTAATTCGGAAACACGGTCTTTGTTCTGGCTTTCCGTTGGGTAAGCAACGCGGCGGGCGAGATCCTTAAAGAAAAATCCATTATCAAAATATTTTTCAGCCTTTGCAATAGCTGTTTCTCGACTAATTTCTTTTCTCATTATATCAGTGAACCTTTCTTTTCTGGGCTTGGCATTTATTTAAGATAATGGATAATGGCAGGCGATAAGGCGGTCCCCGTCACGTGTAAGTTCAGGGACAGCAGAACGGCATATTTCTTTTGCATAGCGACACCGTGGATGAAATGTGCAGCCGGAAGGCGGGTCTATGGGGTTAGGGTAAGCAATCCCAAGGTGAGTTTCAGGCAGTCCAAGCTTGGGATCAGGCGTAAGCACCGATTCCATCAGGGCCTGGGTATAGGGATGGCGAGGCTTTGTAAAAAGAGTTTCTGTTTCCGCCTCCTCCACAATCCTTCCAAGGTACATGACTGCAACCTTTGTAGCCATATGCTCAACAACAGCCAGATCATGGCTGATGAGAACATATGTCAGGCTCAACTCCCGTCTAAGCTCCATGAGCATATTCAATATTTGAGCCTGCACAGACATATCAAGGGCTGAGGTGGGTTCATCCAATAATATCACATCAGGTCTCATGATAATGGCGCGGGCTACTGCTACCCTCTGACGTTGACCCCCGGAAAGCTGGTTTGGGTAATTGTATTTTAAATGGGGAGGCAAGCCAACTGTCTCCATTGTTTCATCAATTAGTCCCTCAAGCTCTTTTTTGTTGCCTGCTACACCTAAGGCCCTCAAAGGCAGTGATATAATCCTGGATATAGATTTGCGGGGATTTAAAGACGAATATGGGTCCTGAAAAACCGGTTGTATTCTTTTGGCAATACCTTTAGACCCCAGTGCCGAAATTACCTTACCCCCAATATAAATCTCTCCGCTCGTAATCTTCTCAAGCCCCAGGGCCATCTTGGCTATTGTTGTTTTGCCGCATCCGGATTCACCAACCAATGCCAGAACAGATCCTTTAGGAATGCTCAAGGTTACTCCGTTTACAGCATGAAGTGGTTTCTTTCCGAGGAATACCCCCGCGCTAACTGTGTAGGTTTTTGTGACATCACCAATTTTTAATACATCTTCGGGCATACCAATTCCTCCTCGGAAAGTGGCTCAACTTTATTGAAGGCTGTTACACAGCGGTATGCCCTGCCTGGCCATATCTCAGTGAGAGTCATATCTTTATCGGCGCACCTTGGCTCTGATAAATTGCACCGGTTACGGAAAGAACAGCCCCATAAGTCACCGATTGGGGTAGGCACAATACCGGGAATCGATCCCAGCTCCTGGCCTGGTTTTGTTTTGCCCGGAATGGGGATGCATTCCATCAGCCCCTTGGTGTACGGGTGTAAGGGGTTTTCGAAAATCTCCCGTATATCTCCTGTTTCCACTATTTGCCCGCAATACATTACTGCAACACGGTCCGCCATCCTTGCAACCACACCCAGATCATGGGTAATAAGTATAAGACCCATGTTGAATTCACTCTGTATTGATTTCAGCAGGGCCAGTATCTGGGCCTGAATGGTAACATCAAGGGCGGTTGTTGGTTCATCGGCGATTATGAGTGACGGCCCGCACATAAGCCCCATAGCAATCATTATTCTCTGGCGAAGGCCGCCGGAGAGCTGGTGGGGGTACTGCTTCAGTCGTGAGGAAGAGCCGGTGATTCCAACTTTTTCAAGTAGAAAAACAGCTCTTTCTCTTGCCTTCTTCGATGTGACGTTCTGGTGTTCCCTGATGGCCTCCACAAGCTGATTGCCAACGGTATAACAAGGGTCTAAAGAGGTCATGGGCTCCTGGAAAATCATTGCCATGCCACTCCCTCGGATATTCGCCATGGCATTTTCATCGGCTGACATCAGGTCCTGATCCCCAAATTTCAACACTGCGGCGCTGCGAGTCGCCCCCTTTGGAAGAAGATCCATAACAGCTAATGCCGTCATTGATTTGCCACAGCCTGATTCGCCGACAAGGCTAAGCGTTTCTCCTTCTTGCACATTAAAACTTACATCTCTGACTGCATGGAGAGTACCTGCAGGCAGGTGCAGATCAACGTTTAACCCCTGTACTTTAAGAAGAGTTGTCATGATCGGCCCTCCGGGGCAGTGACATCACGCAAACCATCTCCAAACAGATTCATGCCAAGCACAAGGATAAAAAGAGCTGCCCCTGGAATGGTAACAAGGTAAGGATTAAAAAGCATCATGTCTTTGCCCTCTGAAATCATAAGGCCCCATGAGGGCGTTGGGGGCTGGACACCCATACCGAGAAAAGAAAGGGCCGCCTCAAGGAGAATGGCCCTGCCGATTTCAAGTGTTGCCACAATAACAATGCTGTTAAATAGATTTGGCATAATTTCCATCACGATTACCCTTAAGACAGAGCAACCGGCTGCCTGGGCTGCCTGGACATAATCTATTGCCCTTATCTGCTTTGTGGTGGCGCGCAAGATTACGGCAAACCTATCCCATATTAGGCATCCAAGGACAAGGATAACTATCTTCATAGACCCGCCAATGAGCGCAACTACCGCTATAGCAACAAGAACCGCAGGCAAGGCAAGCCGAACAGTGATGATAAAACTTACAATCATATCTAACTTGCCCCCAAAATAGCCGGCTGTTAATCCAAGCATTGCCCCAATAACTGCTGCGATCATCATGCATGAAAAACCAATTACAAGAGAA
Source organism: Thermodesulfobacteriota bacterium (assembly GCA_034718555.1). Taxonomy (GTDB): domain Bacteria; phylum Desulfobacterota; class DSM-4660; order Desulfatiglandales; family B25-G16; genus M55B121. The sequence continues at coordinate 28,053 of JAYEMW010000253.1, read as the reverse complement.
ATGCGGCACCCATAAACCAGCCGCGAAAGGTAATCTCTGCCAAGGTTATCAGTGCCGAGGGGATAATTCCACGTTCCTTTCTCATTCCAGACAGGTGGAATCATTCTTAAGGACAAATCCTGGTGAAATGGGTCATGGGGGGCAATGGCCGGGGCAAAAACAGCCATTAAGAAAATTAGCAGGACCATTATGCCACCTATTATAAAACCCTTGTGGCTCATCATCCGCCGGCGCATTATCTGGCCTGGAGTTGGAAAGACTACATCCAGCCCTAATCCGGAATCAAATTTATTGTTCGATGTTGCCTGAGTCATTGTTTACATATTCCTTATCCTTGGATCAAGAAAGGCGTTAATGAGATCACTGACAAAAGTGAGAAATACATAAATGGTCGCCAGCATTAAAACAATTGCCTGAACAACAGGCAAATCCGACCTGGATATGGAAACCCAGGCAAGGTTGCCAAGGCCATTTAGGGCAAAAACCGACTCAATAACAATGGATCCGCCTAACATAAAGCCTAACTGAACGGCTGCTACAGCCACAACCGGTATAATAGCGTTTCTAAGGGCATGTTTAAAAAGAATCTTGGGCCATCGTAGGCCCTTTGCCCTTGATGTTCGGATATGATCAGAGGCGAGAACCTCGAGCATGCCTGATCTGACCAGGCGCATTATTGCAGGTGTAGCGTAGTATCCCAGGGCAACGGTCGGCATTAAAAAATGTTTCCATGTATCGCTTCCTGAAATTGGAAGCCAGCGCAGATAAACACCAAAAAAGATAATCATAATAAGACCGAACCAGAAGGAGGGCATGGCCTGGCCCATAACCGAGATAGCAAGGGCAATCCTGTCTATCCATGTATTTGGTCGAATTGCCGCCAGGACACCTAATGGAATAGCGAGAATCATGGCAAAGGTCAGGGCGGAAATACCGAGGGTCATGGTAACGCCCATTCGTTCTTTAAGCATCCCTGCTACAGGTTGATTAAGATATGGGGATTCGCCCAGGTCACCATGCAAAGCCCGCCCAGCCCATTCTATATATTGCACTATTAAGGGGCGGTCAAAACCGTATTGAACCCGGACAAACTCAATTTCCTCCTGGCTTGCCCCTTCCCCTGCAAGGGCAATGGCAGGATCGCCTGAGACCCTGATCAACATGAAACTTACAAAAGATACACTGATAGTAACCAGAACAGCAAGTCCCAGGCGTTTTAAGGTATATATTAACATATTTTCCTACTATTTCCACCTGGCCTGGAAAAACCTGGGCACTGCATCCGGATAGGGCGTGAAATCCAGATCCTTGGAAAAGCAGTTATTGGAGACATAGGTAAACATAGGGCACCAGTATGCCTGGCCGGCAATACGTTTCAAGGCCTTACTGTAAAGGGCTTTGCGCTTGGCAACATCAATAGATGAGTCGGCCTCCATAAGCCAGTCCCTTACCTGGGCGTCCCTTGCAAGATCGTCTTCTTCAAACTCAAAAAAATGACTTGTTATAGCTGAAACATCGTTAATAGAGTAAGAGCCCCAGGTCAAAAACTGCATCTGGGCCTTGCCTGCACGGGCTTTTTCCCTTAAGGCCGCATATTTCATCTTCATTAGCTTGGCCTTTATACCGATATCGGCAAGATTGCCTACCATTGCCTCTGCAAAGGGCCTGTTACGGTAGCAGTAAAGGGTGGTCTCAAAGCCATCGGGAAACCCGGCCTCTGCAAGGAGTTTTTTGGCCTTTGAAGGGTCGTATTCATATTTTTTTACATCCTGCTCGCAACCAAATTGCGTTGGAAAACACGCCGAATACACAGATCTCGATTGCCCACCGATTAGATTTTTTGCAATAGAGGCCTTGTTTATGGCATGACTTACAGCCTGGCGGACCTTTATATCCTTAAATGGGTTGTTCATGCCGTGTTCCTTGCCCGAACGATCAGCGGCGTCAAAAACAATATATCCGATACGCATTGTTTCTGCAGGCACAACTGTAAGGTCAGGCATTTTGGCAAGTTTTTCCGCCTGGTCTGGTGGAACTAAGTAAATCCAATCTAATGATCCTGTCATTAATTCAGCTACCTGAGTATTAAGCTCTGGGAGGGTCCGCCAGACTATCTTGCCTATTGATGGCTGGCCCTTGGGGCTGTCCTTGAAATACTCAGTATTTTTAACCATAACTATTTCCTGTCCCGGTATTACTTCAGTGATCTTATAGGGCCCTGTGCCAATGGGTTTTACGCCAAACCCTTTAGTTCCAACCTTGGCGTAATAATCCTTAGGGTAAATAGGGTTGGCCCCGGAAAGAAACTCCAGGGCAGCGGGAAATGGTTTCTTAAGAAGAATCTTTACTGCATAAGGCCCGGCCTTCACAACCTCCTTAATCCAGTTGGAGTAACGCTGGGTTCTAACCTTATTGTCCGGGTTCGCCGCAAAATTCAAGGTGTATACCACATCATCGGCAGTCATATCCGCACCGTTATGAAACTTTATACCCTGGCGAAGAACGATCTCCATTTCAGTAGTGCTAATCCATTTATAAGATTTTGCGAGCAACCCTTTATATTTATAGGTTACTGGGTCCCGGTAAAGGAGATTATCAAATACATGCCGGGCAATAACAATGCCCTCCCGGGCCGTATTAAAATACCTGTCCAGGGTTTCCAGTTCCTTGCTGAATGCTATATTAAGCGTATCTTTCTTTTTACCGGCCCATGCTGGAGCCGCGAGAAATGACGCACTGATAAGTATGAACAGACTGATTGACAAAAGTCGAGTAATTCTACTTTTCATTATTATTTAGCCTCCTTTATGCTTGTTTTATTTTTTATGCTATTGGTGAGCAATGTCTATCGAGCAACTTAGGTTTCATTTAAAAATCGATTTTTTTACATCACTTATCACCACCCTTCCCGTTGCATTTTCAAAAAGACTATTGATAAAAATATTTTTTCGTGGTCATCTATATCTTAAAAAGGGCAAAAAGATATTTCCAAGGTAAATGGTTTATCTGTTTCAAAAAGAAAAACAATGAAACATTTGTTTTGCCTTTACCTTATACGTTACTTTTTGTCAATGAAAAAAATAATCACAATCCAACGCTATTCCCTGGAGATGCGTATTGACTTGTCCATTTGATTATTCTAATATTTTACAATGCAATATAAAAATTTAATGAAGCGGACTCGCTCCCTAAAAAAACTTACACCTCTTGACACCCAAATTGCTGAATACTTGTCACGTCATTATGAGGAGCTCGTCTTCGAAAACGTTACCTCCATTAGCCATAAGACAGGCGCCAGTAAAGCCACTGTAGTGCGCTTTATTTCAAAGCTCGGTTACAATAATTTCGGTGAGCTGCAAAGAGAGCTGCGCCAGGATGCCTTAATGAAGCGCGGTTCCATTACAAAACGCTACACATTGAAGAAGAAACAATTAAAAGGAGATCAAGAAGATATAATAGAGAAAAATTTTGCATATATTATTAAAAGCCTTCAGCTTACCCATAATCAAATAGACCAGCAAGACTTCCTGAAGGCCGCAAGGATGATTATCGAGGCCAAGGGAAACCTGTTCATAACCGGTCAACGTACATCTTATGCAATGGCTTACATATTTCAGATTATGATGAAAAGAATTCGTCCAAACTCATTTCTTTTAGACCCTCATTCCTCGCTGACGCCTGATGCCATAGCAGATGTAAATTCGGACGATATACTATTTGCTATATTCAGGCACCCCTACGCTAAGCAAACCTCATTTATTGTTCAACATTGTGCCGATCAAGGTGTGCCTGTTATTTTGTTGAGCGATAGTGAGTTTTCTCCACTTGCGGACCTGGCCCAAGTTCAGATTATTGTAGCATCGGAAGAATTCTCTTTATTTCAGAGCTGCACAGCGGTTGCCGCTGTGCTTGAAACACTCCATATAGCGGCTCTTCAATTTTGTGACGATAGTATTTACGATAGGCTTCATTTTACCGAAAATCTTTATAGAGATTTCGAGATATTTTTTTCTGATAAAGGTCTGAATAAAATGAGCTCGTCATACGCCAAGGCCCTGGAAAAAACAACAAGGGAGAAAAAAGAGGATAGGAAAAACTAAACAATAGTAAAACAGCCAAATATCACTATTAATCAGGAGTATTATATGTCCAATATGACCGGCGGCGAGATTATAGGAAGAATGTTGAAGGAAGAAGGCGTTGAAAAGGTCTTCGGCATAATTGACGGCACCTATTTTGGCCTCTATTCAAGCTTTCCACAATATGGAATAGACCTCATAACCCCTCGCCATGAGGCCATTGCAGCCCATATGGCCGGGGCATATGCAAGGCTTACGGGGAAACTCGGTGTATGTATGGCAAGCAACGGCCCGGGTGTGGCAAATGTGCTTGCAGGAGTGGCAGTAGAAAACGGAGAGGGCAATCGAGTTCTCCTGATAACCAGTTCACGGCGAAAGGGAATCTCCTCACCGGACCGAGGCGGGGCATACCAGTATTTCAATCAGGTGGGGGTAATTAAGCCCATGTCAAAATGGTCCGGCTCTGTTTCAGCGTTTGAACGTATCCCTGAAATGCTGAGGCGGGCATTTCGTCTTAGCTACCGGGGCAGGCCCGGTGTTGTCCATCTGGATGTGCCGGAGGACTTAATGAATGGAAAATGCAAGGCCCCACCCTTCTGGGCGCCTCACCAGTATCGTAATGTTAATCCAATACGGCCGGCCTCAGACCTTGTGGAAAAGGCGGCTCGTATGCTTGTTGAGGCTGATTTTCCTGTTATACATGCAGGCAGCGGGATTATCCATGCCGGGGCATTTGAGGAATTAGAACAGGTTGCCGAGATGCTCCATGCGCCCGTGACTACCTCCTGGTCAGGTAGGGGTGTGTTCAGGGAGACGTCAGGGCTTTCCTGGCCCATGATCCATGTAAAGGCCGTAAACGAGGTCAGGAACAACAGTGACCTTATCCTCTGTTTAGGTTCCAGGCTTGGAGAGACAGACTGGTGGGGAAAGGCGCCCTATTGGCGTCAACCGGATGACCAAAAACTTATCCAGGTTGATATTGATGAGGAGGTGCTTGGGGTTAACAGGCCGGCCGAACTGGCCATACTGGCGGATGTCAGGCTATTTCTTGCCGGCTTGTTAGAGAAGATCGAGGAATTGAAGTCCACGATCCCGATAACGAGCAGGAAGCAGAAACTGGCAATGCTTGCAAAGGAACGTGACAAAGACCGGGCAAAGCTCGATACAAAGCTTGAAGACCGGTCATCCCCTATGCTTACAGGGCATGTGGCGTCCATTTGTCGACAGTTCTTTGATGATGATGCAGTCGTTATATTTGATGGTGGAAACACGGCTGTATGGGGGAACTTCTACCACGAGGCTCGCACCCCGAATACACTACTTTCTACTCATCATTTCGGAATGTTGGGCGCAGGCATAGGGCAGGCCCTTGGCGCTTCTGTTGCCAGGCCGAACAGCCCGGTCTACTGCATAATAGGGGACGGCGCCTTTGGTTTCCACCCCCAGGAGATTGAAACTGCTGTCAGGAACAATCTCAGGCCAATATTCCTGGTGTGTAGTGACAAACAGTGGGGCATGGTTAAGATAAACCAGCAGTTCGCCCTTAAACCGGTAAAAACGATGATAAAAAAATCCCTTGGTCCGGAAGAAACTATTAACACCGACCTGGGAGAAATTGAGTTTGATAAACTGGCTCGGTCTATGGGTGGGCACGGTGAAAGGGTTTCTGATCCGGAGGAACTGGTACCTGCAATTGAAAGGAGTCTTAATTCAGGAAAGTGTTCAGTCATACATGTAGATGTAGACCCGGTCAAACATATGTGGGCGCCGGGCCTCTTGCATTTCAAGGATATGCATAAGGAACCAGCAGGGAGGTAATATGGATGCAGCAGCAATTGATCAGATAAGACTGAATTTCAGCCCCCAGGCCCTTATAGGCCTCAATGTAGTAATTGGACTGATGATGCTGGGGGTCTCTCTGGAACTGAAGCCTGCGGATTTTAAAAGGATTTTAATATCGCCAAAGGCTCCGTCCATTGGCCTGGCCGCCCAATTCATACTCCTTCCCGGATTCACTTTTTTGCTCACCCTTGTCCTTCGACTTTCACCATCCATGGCCCTGGGAATGATACTCATAGCCGCATGTCCCGGTGGTAATCTCTCCAATATAATGACCTACCTGGCCAGAGGCAACGCCGCTGTATCTGTAAGCATGACAGCCGTATCCACGGCCGCTGCCATTATCATGACGCCGCTTAACATTTCCCTGTGGGGCAGCCTTAATCCGGCTACAGCCCCAATCCTTCGACAGGTAAGTCTAAACCTCCTTGACGTGTTTAACACCATCGTCTTAATACTTGGAATTCCCCTAACCACAGGCATGGTCCTTTCACATATCTTTCCAAATTTGATTGAAAAAATCCGCAAACCCTTTAAAATAATATCCTTTATTGTCTTTATAGGCTTCGTTGGGGCGGCTCTTGCAGCCAACTGGCAGATATTTCTCAGGGTAATAGGATTGGTGGTATTCGGCGTGTTCCTCCACAATGCCCTGGCACTCAGCACAGGTTACTGGTCTGCCTGCCTGTTCAGACTGCAAGACAGGGACTGCCGTGCCGTATCCATAGAGGTAGGTATACAGAATTCCGCCCTTGGTTTGATACTTGTCTTTAATTTTTTTGAAGGTCTGGGTGGTATGGCAATTGTGGCGGCATGGTGGGGCATTTGGCATGTAATTTCCGGTTTAACCATGTCTCTATACTGGTCACGGAGGCCGCCGGATGATGAGACATATGGGGCGTCATAGGTGAAATCACCTGAATCAAAACAATCGTCAGTGCTTATTACAGGCGCAGGTGGGTACATAGGCAGACTGCTCGTTGATGCCCTTGCAAAGGAAAGGGGAGGGCTCGCGAATATCGTTGCCGCTGACCTTCGAGAGATTCCCTCTGAGGAGAAAAAACAGGAAGTCACATATGTTACGGCTGATGTGCGGTCTCCTAAAATGCTTGATATTTTCAGGGAGTTCAGGATAGGCACGGTTGTGCATCTGGCCTCAATGGTCACTCCTGAAAAGGGCTTTAGCAGGGAATTCCTGTATTCGGTGGATGTTCTTGGGACGGAAAATGTTCTGAATGCCTGTATTGAGACAGGGGTGCAAAAGGTCATCATAACCAGCAGTGGCGCTGCCTATGGATATTACCCTGACAACCCTGAGTGGCTGACTGAGGCGGATACATTGCGGGGAAACCCTGAATTTGCCTATTCAGACCATAAACGGCTAATAGAGGAGATGCTGGCCCGTTACAAAAAAGAACACCCAAAATTGAAACAGCTAATTTTCCGTCCTGGGACCATACTCGGAGCCACTACAGATAACCAGATAACAGCCCTGTTCCAAAAACTCTATATTTTAGGTCTGAAAGGCGCTGCAACGCCCTTTGTGTTTATCTGGGATCAGGATGTTGTGAACTGTATTGTCAATGGTATACGTAGTGACATATCCGGTATATTTAACTTGGCAGGCGACGGGGTTCTGACATTGAAAGAAATTGCCTCACTGTTAGGAAAGCCTTATCTGTCGCTCCCAGTCTGGCTTGTAAAAGCAGCGCTATGGGCTTTATCCAGACTGAAACTTAGCCGATATGGCCCGGAGCAGGTTGATTTTATCCGATACAGGCCAGTACTAAGCAACCACCGGCTTAAGGATCAATTTGGCTACATCCCACAAAAGACAACCCGCCAGGTATTTGAATATTATATAAATAAGGTTGCCATTGATAAAAAAATATAGCCTTAAGGAAAAGGTGGTCATTATCACCGGCGCAGCCGGGGGCATAGGGCAGGCATTAAGCCGTAGGTTCGGTCAGGCAGGCGCCATTGTTATATTAATAGACCTGGACGAAGATCGTGTGGGTATGGTTGCCGGCAAGCTTGAGACTGAGGGTATTGCCTGCGCAGGAATGCCATTGGACGTAACAAATGAAGAGGCCTGCCGTAATACATTGACGGCTGTAGTCAAAAGATACGGCCGGATCGATGTGCTCATAAACAATGCAGGCATAACCCATAGAAGCGCCTTTTCGGAGACTGAGACAGGTGTCTTTCGCAGGGTAATGGATGTCAACTACTTTGGTTCGATCAACTGCACCAAGGCTGCGCTGAACCAGCTAATCTTGAATCAGGGCATTATCATTGCCGTCAGTTCTGTAGCCGGTTTCGCCCCTCTTCTCGGTCGGACAGGATATGCAGGCAGTAAACACGCCCTTCATGGTCTGTTTGGTTCCCTCAGAGCAGAGTTGAAAAAATACCACGTGACAGTTACAATCGTTTGTCCGGGATTTACCAACACCGAAATCAACAGGCATGCCCTTGACAAAGACGGCTCTCTCTCAACCCATCCCCAGTCTACTGTGGGAAAGGCCGCTTCCCCTGAAAGCGTGGCCAATGCGGTTTACAATGCCGCCGTGAGAAAAAAGCGCCTAATAGTTTTATCAGGAGTAGGCCGCTTGACCAGAATAATGACCCGGTGTTGTCCTGCCCTTTATGAGTTTATTATGGCTCGAAGCCTGCGGTCGGAACTAAAAAGGTGATTTATTATTATCCGTTTCTATCGTCCCAAAACCTTATCATGGTGTTGTTGACCGGTTAGGGTTCCCGAAAAAATAAGTTCGCAATTTCAGGTGTTGAGGCGCCCGTCCGACAAGGCGTGGAAACGCAGGAATATCAGTCATATTCCGAGTTTTCACAACGCAGTCAGACGGTATGTATCGGCGCCTGAAATGTAAAGTTATTTTTGAGTGAGCCCTTAGTAGATGCAGGCGTCTAATATCGACAGCACGTTTGCGAGCAGTTCACCTGAGGCACGTTCGATGCACTTCGCTTGTCGAGTACGGAAGTCGACCGACTTGACCTGCTCAACCATAATGAACCCCGTCAGGCTGCTGTTTTCCGGAACAGGCACGTGGAAAGGAAACCCGCGTCCGGTGTTCGTTAGGGGACACACAATGGCCAAGCCAGTGCTACGGTTGAACAAGTCCTTGCTCACAACCAGAGCAGGCCGACGCCCTTTCTGTTCGTGACCGGACTGGGGATCGAAAGTGATGGCGATAATGTCGCCTTGTTTGGGGATATATACAGCCATCTACCATGTCTCCTTACCGACCGGCTCCCCCCAATCGACTTCGCCAGCGTGATAGTCTTCGGGAATTTGCGCCACGAGGTCCTCGAGACGATGCCGTCCACGTATTTTCCTGATTGGCGCGACAACGATGATGCCGTCTCGTACCGCAACGTCCACCTTGTCCCCAACTCCAAGGCGAACATCTTCCAGCACGTTCTTGGCAAGGCGTATTCCCTGGCTATTACCCCATTGTTGAATCTTCGTATGCATGTGATCACCTCCTTGCGTATATCCAAAGCATACCCCTCCCAAACCAAGCAGTCAAGAGGTGTTTTAGGCCAATCGGGATAGGGAGAGGTCTCGCAACTCCCCTCCCCTCCCACACCGCCGCGCATACGGATCACGTACCACGGCGGTCCGGTAAATTGCTCCGGCTCGTGCAAGCCGGCCAGGTTTTCAGATAGAGCAGCAGTAGACCATTGCCTAACCATAAGCTATATCATGGCTACCATTATTCCTCAAATACTCCATATTGGGAAGGATTGTCGCCTTTCCTATCAATCAATTTTGGAAACCCGCTTTCTTCCTGCTTCATTTCTCGAATTTTTTCTACAGTAATTTTATGAACTAATTGGTCTCCATAATCAAACAAATACCAAAACGAAAAACCCATTGACAGATCTAAATCACGTAATTCGTATTCAGCAGCCGGCTTAGATTGTTTCCCGTAACTTGAAACCATATGTTCTCCGATAGGATTTGCCGAATACTCATTGTCCCAGTCATACAATTTTTCACTAATATAGAAGGAGAACATATGATCATTATCCCAATCGAATAAATCTTGTATATCTCTATGAAGATCGTATAAAGTTTGTTTGTCTTCAATTTCAATAATTCTTGAAGTCTCTTCTTCAATCTCGTCGAACCCCATTCGAATTAGATCTATTTTTATTTGATAGACCTCCCTTGGCTTAGAGAGTATTGTAAATGCTTCTTCATAAGTTTTTGCAATAGACAGTGCTCTTATTATTTCAGAATTTTTATCTGAATCAAGATAACAACACTTCTTGTATTTTTTGCCGCTTCCACAGGGGCATTTATCATTGCGATTTATCTTTAACATCCTGCTTAATTCTTTCTATTTTGACATTAGGTATAGCGCTTGATTATAGGGCTAATATGCTTCGTTAGGTTGATAATTGCACTTTAAACAAGTAACCATTGCCTGGTAATAATTGCCTTGTAACATTTTCTTGATATTTGATTTCTTTTATTATGCGGGCGTCGCATTTTGAAATTATTATTCGACTTCCCTTGGTTCGGTCAGAAGTTTAATGCCTTCAAGTAGTTGATTAAGCCGCTCTCGTGATAAAGCCCCCATTTTTTCTGATAAATCGCTCTTATTCACTGTAAAGATTTGAGAAACATTCACCACGCTTTTTTTCGGCAGATTAGCCTCCCCCTTGTTTAACAAAACATTCCCCGGTACCTTTGCCCGCTTAATGTTAGAGGTCAGGGCGCAAACAACCACTGTATTAATACGGCTACGGTTGAACAGATTATTTTGAATAACAACGTGCGGGTGACGAAATCCGGATTCGGAACCGGAAGGTTCTTTCAGGTTTATCCAAAATACATCACCTTGATTTATTGCCACTGATCTTTGACCATTTCGTAGTGTATAGAACGTATCTGTTCTCTATGGGTTTCTTCACTTAAATCGGGCATATCATCATAAGCATCATTAATGGCTTCAAGCAGTTTATGGTTTTGATGACGTTGAATAAATTCATGGGCGGCCAATACAAATATACGGCTTCGAGAAAGGTTCAATTCGTTAGCTAAACTATCCATTTGCTCAAATAGTGGCTTATCGATTGAAATTGCAGTCTTTATATTCGCCATGGTTATACCTCCATAATTAAGATTAGTATAATGAATGGTATAATCATTGTCAATAAATATTTATTAAAAAAGATTAAAAAAAGATTTGACAATTCAATATGTTTGGAGTTATAGGTGACACCAGTTTTTGCAGGAAAAATATATTCTATTTGTGAGGAGTTGTTATGCTGGAAATCAGGTTTCATGGAAGGGGCGGACAGGGTGCTGTTACTTCTGCTGAGCTCTTAGCCCTGGCAGCGATAAGTAAGGGAAAATACGGACAGGCCTTCCCCTCCTTTGGTCCGGAGCGGCGTGGGGCGCCGGTTATAGCATTTTGCAGGGTAGATGACCAACAAATTAAAATACGGTCTGAAATTCACACCCCGGACATTGTTCTGGTGTTAGACCCAGGCATACTGAGAATTGTTAATGTTGCTGCAGGTTTAAGTGACGATGGGATATTAGTAGCAAACACAAAATATACGGCTGAAGAGATAAAAAAAGAATTAAATATTAACTGCAAGCTTGCGGTTGTGAATGCTACAAAGATTGCCAGAGAGGTTTTAGGACTGCCTATCACAAATACGACCATGCTTGGGGCGTTATTAAAGGCTAAGGCTGTTGTAGACCCTGAATCCCTGATTGAGCCATTGAAAAATAGATTTGGCCGTATAGCTGAAAAGAATATTGCTGCCTTTAAACGGGCGTTTGAAGAAACACAGTTGGCGTTTTGAATATAGAGAGGTAATAAAGTGACCGAGACAAGACAGGATTTGGCCTGGCAGGAGCTTGAAGTTGGGACGGTTTTAACTACCCCGGGAAATTCCGATGAATACAAAACCGGAGACTGGAGATCGATAAGACCGGTTGTAGATAGTAAAAAATGTATAAAATGTGGGACTTGTTATATCTTTTGCCCTGATGCTGCCATATATGAAACAGACGAGGGCTTTTTTGAGGCAAATTTGTTCTACTGTAAGGGGTGCGGGATTTGCGCTAATGAATGCCCTACACAGGCCATTGAAATGGTTGAGGAGGAAGAGTAATGGGAAAGAGAATCGGGCTCGAGGTTTCATTATCCGCCGCAGAGGCGGTAAAAATGGCAAATGTAGATTGCATCGCCGCCTATCCTATTACACCCCAGACACATATTGTTGAACATCTGTCGGAACTGGTAAACAATGGTGAATTAGATGCTGAATTTATTCCGGTAGAATCTGAACATTCTGCCATGAGTGTGGCAGCCGGGTCATCTGCCGTAGGGGCAAGGGTCTTTACCTGCACCAGTTCCCAGGGGCTTGCATTGATGAATGAGATAGTCCACATAGTTGCCTCCATGAGATTGCCTGTTGTTATGATACTGGCGAATAGATCCATGTCAGGGCCTATCAGCATATGGAATGATCATACGGATGTTATGTCTATACGGGACTGCGGATGGATTCAGGTCTTTGCAAATAACGGACAGGAGGTTTTTGATCATGTATTTTTCGCCTACAAGGTGGCGGAAGACAAAAATGTAATGCTGCCGCTTATTATAAATATAGATGGTTTTATACTGACCCATGTGATAGAGCCTGTTGAATTTTGGGACCAGAATCAGGTTGAAAAATATCTACCAAATTTTGAACCGGTCCATCGCCTTCACCCGGACAAACCGGTCACCATGGGGGGTGTTGGAATGCCGACCATCTTTTCAGAGGCAAAGGTTGCCCAGGATGAACCCCTCAAACAATCAAAGTCCGTGATTATATCCGCGTGGAAAGAACTCGGGGATATTGTTGGAAGACATTATAAACCCATAGAGACCTATAAAAGTGATGGTGCGGACACATTGTTTATAACTCAGGGAAGCTACGGAGAAACTGTTTCAATGGCCATTGATGCACTCAGAGAAGAGGGAAAATCCGTCGGCCTAATTATGGACAGACTATGGAGACCGTTTCCCTTTGATGAATTTAGAGAAGCCGTAGGCCAGGCAAAACATCTTATTGTTATTGATAGGGCAATATCTTACGGCGGCCAGGGTGGCCCCCTTGCCATAGACCTCCGCTCTGTTCTTTATAAAGAAAAAAATCAGCCAAATATAACAAATTTTATATGTGGTCTGGCTGGGCGAGACGTCACTATTGATGATTTTAAGAATATGTATCATAAGGCCATGGAAAAGGTTAAGAATCATACTCGAGAAGAAGATTTCGAGTACTACGGAGTAAGGGGTAAGTGATGGAAATAGTCGAATCAACCAATGTATATGCATATAAACTGATTACCAAAAAAGACTATTTTGCACCAGGCCATAGAGCCTGTCAGGGTTGTGCAGAGGCCCTGGCCGTGCGGCTTGTTGCCAAGGCGCTGGGAAGAAATGTGATTGTCTCCTCTGCTACCGGCTGCATGGAGATTATATCATCTCCCATGCCCTATACAAGCTGGAGGGTTCCCTGGATACATGTGGCATTTGAAAATGCAGCGGCAGTTGCATCAGGTGCAGAAGCGGGCATGAAGGCTTTGATGAGAAAGGGCAGGGTGCCTAAAAAGAAAATGACCTTCCTTGCCATGGCCGGGGACGGGGGAACAAGCGATATAGGTGTCCAGGCCCTATCCGGAGCCCTTGAGCGGGGACATGATTTTGTATATATATGTTATGATAATGAGGCATATATGAATACAGGCATCCAGAGATCGTCGGCAACACCGTTTGGCGCCTCTACTACAACATCTCCTGCGGGAAAGCTTATACCTGGTCAGGTAACGTGGAAAAAAAACATGCCTGAGATTGCCATAGCCCATAATATACCATATGTTGCCACAGCCTGCCCGAGTTACCCAATAGATCTTATGAATAAGGTAAAAAAGGCAGCAAAAATTAAGGGCCCTGCCTATGTCCACATCCTCTCTGTCTGTCCTACAGGGTGGAGACTGCCGGTTGAACTTTCTATTAAAGCCGGCCGCCTCGCAGTTGAGACAGGAGTCTTTCCCTTATATGAGGTGGAAAATGGGCGCTATAAATTTACCGGCAAGATTGAAAAGCTCAGACCTGTAAAAGAATATCTGAAAATCCAGGGACGATTCAGACATTTGAGTGAAGAAATGATAGATACAATCCAGAAGAGGGTTGTTGAGGAGTATGAGAAAGTAAAGAAAAAGGTAAAAATGACCGAAGGAGATTAAATGGACCCAAAGGGTATTGATCGAATATTAGAGAAATATGAATACAAGGACTCTGCGGTAATTGCAATCTTACAGGACGTTCAAGAACAGGAAAACTACCTGCCTGAAAAGGATTTAGAGTATATCTCTGAGAAACTTCCAATACCGCTGACAAGGATATACAGAATAGCATCCTTTTACAATGCATTCAGCCTTAAGCCCCGCGGCAAACATACTATAAGTGTGTGTCTCGGCACAGCATGCCATGTAAGGGGAGCGCCTATGGTAGTTGACAGATTAAAATTAGAGCTTGGCGTAGATGCAGGTGAAATGACAGAGGACGGACTGTTTTCACTTGAAACGGTTAACTGCCTGGGCGCATGCGCCCTTGGACCCATTGTAGTTGTTGACAAAGAATACAATGGGAATATGACCCCGGCAAAGGTTGAGTCTACCATTAAAAAATATCGGAAAACAATCACCAGGGAAGAACAATGAAAAGGATTGATAGCCCGGAAAAATTAGAAGAAATCAGGCAAGAAATTATAGCTAAAAGGGATTCTAACAAGCCATGCATTACCATATGCTCTGGGACAGGATGCCGTGCTTTTGGGTGCGAAAAGGTCACGGAATCCTTTCAGACAGAGTTGAAAAACAAGGGTCTTGAAGAAAAGATAGACATAAGAACTACAGGTTGCCACGGATTTTGTGAAAGAGGACCTGTTGTTGTTTTAAATCCGATGAAGATATTTTATCAGAATGTCGATGTAAAAGATACCGCTGAAATCATCTCCGAAACCTTGCTTAAGGATGAAATTGTCGACCGTCTTCTGTACATTGATCCTCAAACAGGCAATAAGATTGTAAAAGAAGATGATGTTCCTTTTTACAAGGGTCAGACAAGGCATATTTTTGGAAACAACGGCAGAATTGACCCAACCTCTTTAGAGGACTACATAGCTATTGGCGGTTATTCGGCCTTGTCCAAGACCTTAAAGGAAATTTCTCCATCCGATGTAATTGGTTTAGTCAAAAAATCAGGCCTTCGTGGAAGAGGAGGCGGAGGATTTCCCACCGGCGTTAAATGGGAATCATGCAGGCGAGCCCCTGGGGACAAGCATTATGTAATATGTAATGCGGACGAGGGGGACCCTGGCGCATATATGGATAGAAGCTTATTAGAGGGCAACCCTCATAGCGTATTGGAGGGGATGATAATCGGGGCCTATGCCATAGGCTCAGACGAAGGTTATATATACGTGCGAAACGAATATCCTCTTGCCGTTAAGAACGTTGAGATAGCAATAAATCAACTCAGGAACTCTGGGTTGTTGGGAGAAAAAATATTCAATACGGAATTTAGTTTTGATATTAAGGTAAGCAAGGGAGGAGGAGCCTTTGTCTGCGGTGAATCAACGGCCCTTATGGAATCCTTGGAAGGTCGTGCCGGCGAACCCCGAGCCAAACATATCCATACCGTCGAGAGTGGTCTCTGGGATCAACCTACCAATCTCAACAATGTTGAAACGTGGGCAAACATCCCCCTTATTATAAATAAGGGTGTTGACTGGTACACGGGTATAGGGACTGAAGGCAGCAAAGGAACCAAGATTTTTTCTCTTGTAGGGAAGGTTAATAACACCGGTCTCGTTGAAGTTCCCATGGGAATAACCCTTAGGGAAATTGTTGATAACATTGGCGGCGGTATACCTAATGAAAGAAAATTAAAGGCCGTGCAAACAGGAGGACCGTCAGGAGGGGTTATCCCTGAAAAATTGTTGGATATTCAGGTGGATTTTGACAAACTCACTGAGGTTGGCTCCATGATGGGTTCCGGCGGAATGATTGTAATGGATGATAAAACCTGCATGGTAGATACGGCCAAATACTTTATGAATTTTTTAAAGGGCGAGAGCTGCGGAAAATGCACGACCTGTAGGGAAGGCACTCAACGAATGTATGAGATCCTCGACGCCATTACCAGCGGTGAAGGAAAGGAAGGAGACATTGAACTTTTAGAAGAGTTAAGCTGGGTAGTTGCTGAGGGTTCCCTGTGCGCACTGGGGCAAACCGCTCCAAATCCTGTTTTAAGCACTATCCGATATTTCAGGGATGAATATGAAACCCATATAAAAGAAAAAAGATGTCCCGCAGGAGTATGCAAGGCCCTTATAACATACTCTATAGATGAAGAGGCCTGCACAGGCTGTGGAATGTGCAAAAAGGTCTGCCCAAGTGATGCTATTACAGGGGAGAAAAAGAAACTTCACGTGATTGATGCGGAAAAATGCATACGTTGCGGCGCATGCATGGCTACCTGTAATTTTGATGCAGTAAAGGTAGTTTAAACGAATTTTTATATTTTTAGTCGCATTTCAAATCAGCAATCAGCAAGTAAAAATTGGGAAGGTTAATAAAAGATGATTAAATTTAATATTGACGGAGTGGAAGTTGAGGCAGAAGAAGGACAAAATGTGCTTCAAGTTGCATTGGATAACGGGTTTGACATTCCCCATCTCTGCTACCATGAGTCATTAAAACCTTATGGGGCATGCCGTCTCTGTCAGGTAGAAATTACAAAGGGTAACAGGACCAGCCTTACTACATCATGTAATTATCCTGCTCTTGAAGGTATTGATGTTAAGACAAACACGGATAAGGTTATTAAGGCCAGAAAGATGGTTATAGAACTTCTGTTGTCCAGATCGCCAAATGTGCCTGTCCTTAAAGAGTTAGCAGAGGAGTATTCCGTCGGTGAGCCAAGATTTAAGCTTGGAGACGATGACTGTATATTATGCGGACTATGCGAGCGGGTTTGCCGGGAGATAGTTGGCGTTGAAGCCATTTCCTTTCTTGGAAGGGGGGCTAACAGAAAAGTAGGGCCGCCATTAGAGATTAATCCCCAGACATGTATAGCCTGCGGTGCCTGCGCCTACGTCTGCCCGGCGGATTGTATTAAGGTCGAGGAAAATGAAAACGAACGGACAATTGTCCGATGGGGCAGGACCCTTCCCATGAAAAAATGTAAGATCTGTGGAAGGAGCTTTGCGCCATGGTTTCAACTGAGTTATTTCGATAAAATAACCGAGGGAATTCCTAAAGATTTCTGGGAAAAATGCCCGGACTGCAGGTAGCTGATAGAATTTAATGGACTGTATATTTTGCAAAATCATCGCAGGTGAAATACCTGCTATAAAAGTGCTGGATGAGGAACTCGTGATTGCCTTTATGGATATAAATCCTGCAGGCAGAGGTCACTTGCTCGTTGTACCTAAAAAACACGCCGAAAATATCTTTGATATAGAAAAGGACGATCTGTCGGCAGTTTTTCACGCAGTAAAAAGATGCGCCATAGCTATAAAAGAGGCTTTACATGCAGATGGCGCAACAGTGCTTCAGCTTAATGGAAAGGCCTCTGACCAGGTTGTCCCCCATCTCCACGTGCACATTATTCCCCGCTGGGAGAACGACAGCCTATCCATATCAAATTGGGAGATGAAACCCGGTAATATGGAAGAGATTCAAGCCTTGGCCGATCAGGTTAAAAATCACATCCCATCAGATTTATAAATCTTTTAAATCTAATTTTGAAAAAACCTTATTATATAGAAGATCCCAGGTTGTATCTTGATTCAATTTTACAGCTTCCTGAAATTTATACCAGTTGGTTTCTTTATATTTGCCTGGCTTTCTCCATGTGTAAATATCAGTTAAAGGGTCCCACCTGGTCAGAAATGAATCAGCCTTATCTCTTAATCCTCTAACCTTTTCATTTACTACTTCTTCAAACCATGCATATTCATCATATTCGGGTATTTTATATCCAAACATTTTTTGACTGAGTTCTCTATATCGCTCAATACGTACAATTTTATTTGAGTTTGACTGGCCAACCTCTCCAATTGCAGAACGAATTCCTTTGATTAACTGCATTCGATCTGCGTTTAATGTTTTGGCAGAACATTTTTTATCAACATAAAATCGATATTTTGTAAAAAGATTACCTGCTGATTCCATAAACCGTTCTTTGTTGTCTATTCTCGCATTCTTATCGAGAAGTCGTTTATCCTTCCAGACAAGTGAAGGCCAGTCAGGATTGTGTCCCGCATCAGCATGCCCGATATTTGGAATTAGTTGATCAAGAACCCCTGACATAGGATTAAATTCATTATAATAACCAATAAAATTTTGATGAGCCCATGTATCAACATAGGAATGGGTAGCAATTCCAATTCTATAAATGAAATTCAATGTCCATGATATTCTCCTTTTATTAATTTGATGTGATGAATAGATGATTTATTTATTCTTGAACAATCAGAATTAATTTAGCTGAAAGTTTACCGGTAATGTTATTTATGAGCAAATCCCCATGAAAACGATAGACCAAATGCTTCTGCCCCTCCTACTCGCACAGCAACGAGAAAAGCAAAAGCGAACCATTTCTTCATATGTGCTTGTGTAACCAGGTCTCTGTAAAATTTTTTGTCTACTCTTTTCCTTTCTGTTTTATTTCCATGTTCTCCGTAACCATAGCAAAGGTCATGAGGCAAACAGCATTTATATGTGATATCCTTCCATTCACAATTAGTGAAGAAACCCAGAACCTCATCAGGCAATCCGGAACAGCCGTCAAATTTCCATGATTTATATTTGTCTGAATTGGATTCAATGCGTTTAATCAGATAATCAAGATTGAAGTGCTTGCATAATTCAAGTGCTTGTTCCGTGGTTATCATATCGTTGATTTTTGGAAGCTTCATTGTATCCAAGGAAAACCCGTCATTTCGTATCATCCGGGGATCTTGCTGACAATTTTGTCAAAAGTGTAGCTCTGGCCCTGTTCTGTTATTTGACCCTGTTCTGTTATTAAAATGGTTTTTGCTCTAAAAAAACAGCTAATTCGTTATCAACTCCAACAATTCCTCACCGGAAATTTTACCACTAATATCACTGCCCTGCAACAAACTCTCCGCCAAATCCCGTTTTCGGTTATGCATTTCTGCAATTTTTTCTTCAATCGTATCCTTAGCAACCAAACGATAAATCGTAACGGGGCGTTGCTGACCAATTCGGTGAGCGCGATCCGAGGCTTGATCTTCCACCGCCGGGTTCCACCAGGGGTCCATGTGAATCACATAATCCGCCGCTGTCAGGTTCAAGCCTAATCCGCCTGCTTTTAAACTAATCAGGAAAACATCGCCTTTACCTGCCTGGAAAGAATCTACGGCAATTTTACGTTGTTTGACAGGGGTACTGCCGTCGAGATATTGATAATGAATATTTTGTTCATCGAGATAAGAGCGTATTAAGCTAAGATGACCTACAAACTGGCTGAATACCAAAGCTTTGTGTTTGTTTTCCAGCAATTCCTGCAAAACTTCGCCAAACATGGCCATTTTGCTGCTGGGCAAAACAATTTCTTCATTGACAAGCACACTATTGCAACAGGCCCGGCGTAATTTCATGATTTCAGCTAAAATTTTCAAATATTTTTTGCCAATAGGTTTTTCTTCCAATTCAGACAGTTGCGCGGCTGCCTGTTGGCGCAAAGCCTCATAAAAAGCCATTTCTTCCATGCTCAGTTCGACGGTTAAACGAATTTCAGTCCTGGCCGGTAATTCTTCCAATACTTGACTTTTCATACGACGGAGAATAAAAGGTTGAATCAATTTCTGTAAATGCCTCCGAGACTGACGATCTTTATATTTTTCAATCGGTACTGCAAAGTTTTTATTGAAACTCTCTAAGGAACTAAGCAAACCCGGGTTGATGAAATGGAACAGGTTCCACAATTCTCCGAGGTGATTTTCTATGGGAGTCCCGGTGGTGAGCAATCTAAATTTTGCCTGTAATTTCATTGCGGCTTGTGAACGTTTGGTAAAAACATTTTTTATTGCCTGGGCTTCATCCAATACAACCATTTGCCAGGGTACAACTGCCAGCATCTGGCCCACCCGATCTTGTTGCAATAAACCATAGCTGCATAATATGATATCAAATTTACCTGCCCCATCCAGGATTTTCTCCCGCTTTGCTCCGACTAACTGAACCATATTCAGCGTCGGAGCAAAGCGTTTGGTTTCAGCCAACCAATTCATGCAAACAGAAGTTGGTGCAACTACCAGACTGGGACCATTAGGGGCATGTTTCAACAGCATTGCCAGAGCTTGCAAAGTTTTGCCTAACCCCATATCGTCCGCCAAACAAGCTCCCACGTCCCAATGCGACAGGGTAGCTAACCATTGAAAACCCTGTAATTGATACCCCCGTAATTCTGCTTGTAAAGTGGAAGGCAACTGCGGGGTGAAATCCTGAGCGCTTTGCAGTTTTTTAACATGAGATTTCCAGGCCATATCGGTTTTCAACTGGCCGACGCCATTTGTTAGGCTTTCTAATGCCAGAGCTGCCAATGGATGGAAACGTATACCCTTGCCATATTTTTCAGAATAACGGTTAAGCTCTTGCAATCGCTTACGGAATTCATTGGTCAAGGCGATAAACTGACCATCTTTCAGCTCTATGAACCGGCTTTGACTTTTTTCCGTTAGCGCCAATAATTGCTGCATGTCCACAACTAACTGTTTATCAATAACCAACTTACCTGTTACAGCAAACCAGTCTTGTTGTTGTTTGATGCCCAAATGCAACTGGCCCAATGACGCCTGGCCGGCCACTTTGAATTTTTCACCTTCCGGCCATTCCAGTACAATTTGTTGGCGCAACTCATCCAACTCCAATAGAACTTCCAGGCTATCCCCAATTTCACCTAACAGCCATTCCCCTTTATTTTCTTCATAAGGCTGCAATGTCGGACAATTATCAATCAATTCCGCCACTTTTTGTTTTTCCCCTGCCAAATCACGTGTGGTCTGTAATTGTTTGCCGCTGATCTCAGCAATTACATTTCTGCCGCCACTGCCCGGTGAATAATAGACACCGCCCAGGCCAAAAGGACGCACAAATATAGAGATTTTCAGACCATTACCAAAGGGTATCAAATGAACATGAAGTTTGGTATCTGCCCCGATTTCAACCAATTGTTCGCCTTTTCCACCGATATCCGAATGAATTGTAATATCAGAGGCAAATTGTTCGATAATCTGCCGGACCTTATTTTTTGCCGAGGCAGGCACTTGTATCCCTTTTCCCAACAGCTCTGCTATGCGTTGATACTCATCATCGATTTGTACAAGTTTTATCCGGGTTTCAGTTTCTTTTATTGTTTGATAATTCGCCTCATTTCTTAAAGAAGGCTCAGGGACAAGCTCCAGGAATATCTGCTTATCCTTTTGTTTCGTAATCCTTAATTCCGGCTTGCCTTTGACCAGTTCGACCCGGCTGATCCCATCCTGCAAAAAAATCAACGGGTGTCCGATCACCGCTGACAAGTATTTGTCATCGAAAATGTATTCAACATTCGTATACCAGCCATCTTTATATTCATGTTCGTATATATGGCTGCAAATTTGTTTATCTTGCGAAGTAAGATAGGAGAAGCTTTCCAATTCATCATTCAAACGCTTCAAGGCAATCGGGCGTCCCTTTGTCCACCTTCCGTTTGGCTTTCGTTTTTGCTCCCGAGGACGGACACTGCAATAGCCATTGTCTTGGTAATCAAGAAACCAGACCATACGAAAAGCATCGTCAACCTGTTCTGTTTTTGTACGGCTCTTGTCTTTCAGAGCTAACAAAGCATTTAAAGTATGCTCCCAAATATTCGTTTGTTGAATGACATTAATTAAATACTTTGATTCAGGTTTATATGTTGTCTTCTTTCCATTACTTGACAATATATTGATTAAGCCTGCCAATTCATGCTTGAACCATGGATAGGCATTGATTTCTGCCGATTTGTAAATTTCCTTGATCGTACTCAAGTTTTCTTTTGCTTTCTCTTTATCAATCCAAAAGTAAGTAAAAATTTTAAAGAATAATTCAATAAAGTTTGTGTCTTTTCTATAAGTACGACTGTAGAAAAAACTGACATAAGTATAAATAAATACATCGTTAGCCGCTTTAAAATTGCCGGTCAAAAATTGTAAAGAATAATTCAATAGTTTGTAAATATCAGAGAATAAATATGTTCCAGTCATAGCGATAGAAAGATGTATGCGGGCATGTTCTAATCGCTTGGTGCTGTTTTCCTTCATCAAGGCTAATACATAAAAAACACCCATAAAATTGTTGAAATAAATTTTGCGTTTTTTTGAATTCTTTATCAAAATTTCATAAGCTGCCTCATAATATTGAATCGCCTTTTTATTTTTTCCTTGCAAAAAAGCTATCCATCCCTGCAGGCATAAACTGTTCTCCGTGTTATCGGTTTGATGCTCCTTTAGCCAGTTCTTTATCTGGTTGCTTTTTCCGGTCAACATCCATTTTTCCAAAACAGTCGCTTGCAAACCGGCTTCACATCTATCCGAATCCGATAATATCAATTGCTCGATATAATCAAAGTGTTCGGCTTTGTTTTGCCAATAAATCAAGGCATCAATCAATGACTGATGGAATAGCGCAGTATGAATATCTGCGGGTAATAATTGAACCCAGGTAATGGCAAACGGATTACAACTGATTTCACCCAATATCGCAGACAAGGAACTGACGTAATTTATTCTATCGCTAAATTTATGATAAATGCTTTTTATTTGATCCATTTTCTTTTGATAAAATAAAATTCGAATAGCGGCAGTTAGATGATCCGGTTCAAGATGTGAGTTTGTGCTTAAGGTATCCTCGGTCAAATGAAGGACAGTTTGAACCGCTTTCAGATAAGGTGGGAACTTTTTCGCAGCGATTGTCTGACGCGTGATAATTTCGACAATTCGACGATTGACAAGAAGGCGGCTGCGAGTTTTGCCTTCCAAAAAATCCTGTTCAAGTAACATATCTAGAGCCGGACGCAGCAGCTTGAATCCCGCATTCTTAGTCACCGAATCGAACCCTTCATCATTGGCTGCCTTGATACCTGCTTGTATCAGACATTGTATTAACTGGGTTTGATTTAAGGGATGATAGGCGATGGAGAGAATTTGGAGAATGCTTTTCTCTAATATGGGCAGTTTTTCATAACAGGAGATTAACTTATTGACGGTCATGCTTTTTCCCCGAATTAAATAGTTGCCTTTAATTAAACCGCAGGCTCTGCCCGCGCACCCCAAAAGGTTCGGCCGTTCCGGTGTGAATGATTTACCCCGGCCCAAAAAGAAGGGGTGCGGGATACAGAGCAGGGCTTTTATTCAAATTTGTTCAGGAAACACCGGAACCTGTTCTCATGTCGCTTCAGATCGAAAAGCCACAGCAAATTCCATCTATCTCTTAAAATATTTGATCTCGGTATTTTCTTAAATATATGTTTTTAGGCCTAAAATCGGCACTTTAAGACGTTTTGGAGGCCACTTTTTACACACTTTTGTCAACGTTTAAAGATTGTTATCTCGACCCCATACTAATATCCTGCAATAATTCGCTTTCCAATTTTCCCTATCTCCATTCAACTCTACACCGCTGCTACATATAAAATCTCACCTGCCATGTATGTTTTGCTTTATGTCGAGGGGCTACGTACCGTAAACTATATCCCTGCCCTGCACTACGGGAGAAGATGAATTCGATTTTGTTAGCGGGCTCTTCAGCCGCAGCGATTACCCGCCAAATGCAAGAGCGATGTTGGAATTAATCAGCTTTGTGGAGAACAATTTGTATATATTTCGAAAATAGATCGAAGTCTTTATCTGTCGTATATATTGAGAACTTGTTTCTGACAGCCACAGCGCAAATCAAGAAATCAGTATTTGAACCTTGTATTCCCTTTGAGCGGCAATGATTGAAAAACTGTGCTGCTTTAACATAGTCTTCAGTGAGAATAGGAAGATCGGGAAAGCTTTCAAGATGCTTCCGGAGTTTTATAAACTGAGATTCGCTGCGAATACCCGATAAGATCTCCTGGCGTATGGGGCCAATCATTTGAACACGATGGCTAAGAATTATTTGACGAAGCTCTTGGACTGGCGCAGGGGAGTCCTCCTTATCGCGCCTTAAAGCCAGAGACCATACACTCGTGTCAACAATGATTTTCATGCCCTGTTTCGCTGCTTTTTATAATCATATTCAGGATCGTATTCCACAGTCCCAAACATTGATAGAATCTTTTCTTGTTCTAACTGATATATATATTCAATTAATGCCTTTGAGACAGCAGCTTTCTTTGTTTTGTGTCCTCCTAATCTAACGGCTTTTATAATGAGATTGTCATCTATCTGTAAATTTGTTGCCATAATGCCAACTCCTTAATAATCACACATAATATAACACATTCATTTGTGTGAAATCAAGAGATAATTTTTGATTCTCTAATTCCAACGCAATAATGATGTCTATGGTAGGTTTGGCGAGAAAATTTGATATAACCCCAGATGCTGTCAGTTATGCGGTTCAGAGGAGAGAGAAGATGGCGAAAGCAAAGGGTTGCCAACTGGAAGCCTGAGATATTTGAATGTTTACGGTCCCTCTATTTCCCCTTTACTGCCTCAAGGAACGTTAAGCAATTTCTGCACGAGCGCTTTCTCAATTTCCCTTGTCATGGAGGACGTTAGAGAATGACCTTGGAGTTAGGATTGGAATACCTTGAAACTTCTCCAGAATGAGCAGGTCTTTGTCGCCTGTTACGATGTAATCGGCATTAGTGGCTATTGCCAACCCAAGAATTTTGATATCGTCTGGGTCGCGGCAGATGTCTGCCGCAAGCGGAATAGGACTGACTATACTTGCATGCTCCCGCAGAAGAGTGCCGATATCTTCAACGATGCCAATAGGAAGCTTGATCTTCTGCCGGAGATTTCTCAGAATCTCGTCGAGCAAATCCTCGCAGAGCATGATTTCATGGCTGTGAAAACAAAGCTCCAGAATTGATTCGCAGAGTCCCCGAGTAGCGAAAGCAGCAATGACGACATTAGCATCAAGGACTATCTTCATGAAATGGCCTTGAAGACGTCCTCGTCCGTCAGAAATCCCTGAGCCTCAGCGAAAGGCAGGACCTTCTTCCGGAGTGCTCGGAAACTTTCCACAGCAACATATCGCCGAATAGACTCTCGCACGACGTCGCTAACTGGTTTGTTCTGCTCTCGACTAATCTTCTTCAGGTCAGCCCTTAAGTCATCTGGTAGTCTAATGGTGAGCGTATTCATAGTAAGTCAATGTAACACATGCGCTAAGAGAAGTCAATTTCTATTTGATACATCCAACAATTACAATACAGAAAGATTCCTGTATAGCCCTATTTGGTTTGATAGAATCAGATTTCAGTGTGATTGTCAATAGATAGAGGTGTTGCCTGAATGTTTTGCTGAGAGAGGGGTTGTGGCAAAAATAAAGATTTGAGCAGCAAATTCAGACCAACGTTACATTTTAAGTTGTTTTAGAACAAATGACCCCTTTTACACAATTAAAGGGGTATCCACTTAGCGCAAGTAATTCATTCAACATCCGGGTTATCAACAATTGCCGAAAAAATCATAGCTTCCGCTTTAGCTGATTACAAATTCGCCAAAAAGTAAAATAGTTGCACCTGATATAACCAACCGATAGGATAGGGAATTCTCAGTCTCTTGCATGCCAAACTGATAGGAGCCTATAATGCGATGTAGCCAAGAGCGATAGTCCTATGCCCAGAGATAACGAAAATCAGGATTTTTGTTCAATCGAAAAAGTTACTTGCGCTAAGTGGATACCCCCTACTCCTGATTATCCTGCAATAAATCGATTTCCAATTTTCTCTATTTCCATTCAGCTGCATCTTGGCTACATATGCAATTTCACCTGTCATGCCGGTTTTGCTTCATTTTGTAAACCTTGATTAATGTTCTTTTGTCAACTGTGTAGGTCTGACACTGTTTTTTTTATTGTAATTTGATTTGATTTATTTTACACCTGAAGGTGTTGTTTTTCGACTATTCAAAAACCGAAAAAGGTATCTGTCCAATGGTTGTCCAATCGAAACGGTAATTCTAGACATGGAGGAAAGAGAATGACATCATTACAATACAACAATATAAGGCCTAACCTGGCAGGCGATTATCCACAGATCGATCCCACGGCGCTGATTGACCCTTCGGCCCAGATCATCGGTAATGTCAAAATTGATAGGGATGTTTTCGTGGGACCATTGACCGTTATTCGGGCCGACCAGCGGGGTACGGACGGGAAAGTCGCGCCCATTCAGATCGATAGGGAGGTCAATATACAGGATGGCGTCATCATACACACCGATCCGGGGGCTTCGGTGATCATAGGCTCCAAGACTACTGTAGCCCATGGCGCTACAATCCATGGACCGTGTACCATTGGGCAAGAGTGTTTTATAGCTATAAGGGCTTCTCTATACAAGGTCACTCTAGAAGACCATGTATGGCTTGGCATTGGGGCTATTGCCAAACTGGTTACATTGCATTCCTTTACCAGGGTGCCTGCGGGTGATGTTATCCGTGATCGCCCCGAAGTACTGGGACTTCGACTGATTACAGACAAGGAAAGAAAATATATGGAAGAGGTTTGGGCCGCTAACTCCCGATTAAGGACGGACTACCTGGAGCTGCGGGACAAAGTGGAGTCGATCAGATCCACTGCTAAGAAAAAGGGCTAATATCGCAAGTTAATTATTTTAATCCCTCCACACGTCTGAAACCGGGTCAGCCCTTGGCGGTTTGTAGCCTAAAGCCATAAATTAACAATCAGTCATTTTGTATATAAAGATAATAAGATAATGCTGCTACCTTCTAATTGGGGTGGCCGCGTTGTCGCGTTGGGGTCGGGCCGCGCTAACTTATTGATATCTATAGGCATGGCGCGTTGGTCGGCGCGTTGGGTCGGCGCGTTGGCGCGTTGGGGTCGGGGCGCGTTGGGGTCGGGCCGCGCTAACTTATTGATATCTATACATTAAGGTTCCAAAAATAGGTGTTTTCAAGCCCTATATCGCCCTTTTTACCCTCAAAATGGGCGCTATAAGGGATAGAAGGCTCTCGAAGTTGATAGGATTCTCGTGCTTAGAGGCTTTTTCTTCTTAGGGCCAGTACTCCCATATTGATTTTACCCTAACACAAAAAAGCCCTATTTCCTTTACTAAATGTGAATAATGCTCTTTTTGCCCCTGAAAAGTTCGATATGGGGCCTAAATAAGGGTGTTTTTGCGGTTTTTCATTAATAGTTCTAAATAGTTAGCGGGACCCCATCTCGGAAAATATAACCCCAGCTGCTGTCAGTTATGCGGTTCAGAGGGGAAAGAAGATGGCGAAAGCAAAGGGTTGCCAACTGGAAACCTTAGATATTTGAATATTTACGGTCCCTCATTACATTCTGATCAGGAAAAATCAAAAAACCCTTAATGCCCTTAGCGACTTAGCGGTTAATTTTTCTTTTTGCATTTGCAGATGAGTCAAGAGCAGGCTTGATCTCCCTCCCCTTCACGAAGTTTTTGAGTTACAAAACTACTTGACAAGGATGAGAAACTGTTAGACTATTTACAATAAGGTCAGAGGGTAACAAATTACACCCTTGAGCTACGTTGTTTGCTGTAAAGTAGGACTCTCAAAAGACGAGGAGGTATGAGATATGCGAAAGGTTGCTGCAACAATACCGAATGATCTATATAAAAAGATAGAGGAACAAGTAAAACTTGGTATGTTTTCTGATTTTTCAGAAGCTATAAATACAGCTCTTAAGAAAGCATACGCTAAAAAGAGCAGAACATTTCTGAGATGGCTTATTAAGAGAGAAGGTATTGCTGAGGCTTCTATGCTAAAAGAGCTTGAGAATATCAGACAATGAGATACAGGATATTTCTCGATACTAACATTCTGATCTCTGGTATCTTTTTTG
>JAYEMW010000252.1:0-14589 GCA_034718555.1 Thermodesulfobacteriota bacterium | reverse complement strand
CGTTCCATTGGCTGACATTATAGCAGACATTTTACCACAATTGTAGGCTTTACCGAATTTTCAAAGAAAAGATTAAGAGGGGCGCATTTTTTTACTTGACTTTTCCCGGATTAACTCTGTGGTGAAAGGGGATTACTTCATTTATCGCTTTCTCCCCCGTTATCCGGATCAAGGGAGAAGAGCTGGCGGACGAAGTCGAGGTATGTATCCCTAGATTCTCGATCTTGCTTCCTCTTTAAAAAGAGGATAGGGTCATTAAGGATTTTTTTTGAAATAGACCTGGCCATGTTTTCAAGGTGTTCGATCTTGTCATGGGGCTGGTCTCCAAGGTTGGAGAGGGTTTTTTTCAGTTCATTCCGCCAGATTATCTCACATTTGTCCTGGAGTGCAACAATTGTAGGGATAATATCCAGGGTCTTTATCCATTGACTGAATTTAAGCACCTCTTCGTCTACTATCCTTTCTGCCTTTGCTGCCTCGCCCCTTCTGTTTTCTATGTTTTGTTCAACAATTCCTTTAAGATCGTCAATATCATAGACAAATATGTTCTCGATTTTATTTACATTAGGGTCAACGTTTCTCGGCACTCCAATATCTATGAAGAACAGGGATTTGTTCTTTCTGCCCTTCATCACCTTCTTAATGTTTTCATAGGTTATTACAGGGTCTGTCGAGGCAGTAGAGGTGATTACAATATCTACGCCAAGCAACTGGGCGTTTATTTCTTCAAGGGAAATTGGTTTTCCGTGAAGGTGTTTTGCTAATTCAACGGCCCTGCTGAGGGTGCGATTTGCAATTAGTATTTCATCTAAGTTGTTATTTAGAAGATAAGTGGAAGCTAACTCCGCCATCTCTCCTGCGCCGATTAACATGGCCCTTTTTCCGTGGAGGTCTCCGAAGATTTTTTTTGCAAGCTCTACCGCAGCAAAGCTGATGGATACGGCGGACTCGGATATCCCTGTCTCTGTCCGTATTTTTTTTGCAAGGTAGAAACACCGATGCACGAGCCTGTTTAGCATTACTGATGGCGCCCTGTGTTTTACCGCATCCCTGTATGCCTCTTTTACCTGGCCTAATATCTGGGGTTCTCCGACTATCATTGAATCAAGGCTTGAGCTTACCCTGAATATATGCCGTATGGCCTCGCTGCCGGTCTTAATATACATTACTGACAGCAGTTTATCCCTTTGAACGCCGCTGTGTTTAGACAGGAAATCTATAACAGATTCTTGGGCATCTTTTTCATTATCAGTGATGAAGATAATTTCTATCCGGTTGCACGTGGAAAGGACTATTGACTCTTTAATATCCCTGATACCCATGATGGCCTCTATTACAACACCAAGACTATCACCACTGAAGTTCAGTAGCTCCCTCAATTCAATAGGAGCGGTGTTATGATTCATGCCTATATCAACTATCTTTATCATGGCAATTTCTGTCCCCTAATGCTTTCAAAACTGTGGTACCCCTCCATGAGAAAATTGACGCCCACAAAGGTGAATATGAGGACAAGAAAGCACCCTATGGACATAATTGCAGAACGTCTGCCCCGCCATCCTACGGCCATCCTCTGGTGCAAAAGGGCTGCATAACAGAGCCATGTTATAAGTGACCATACCTCCTTCGGGTCCCAAAGCCAGTAAGATCCGTGACTTCCCTGTGCAAGGATGGAACCGGTAATCATGCCTATGGTCAGCAGGAAAAAGCCGTAGGTTATTGCATGATAATTCAGTGAGTCAAGGATATTAAGGGATGGAAGCCTGGCGAAAAATGGGCCTGGCCTCTTTGATTTTATCTGGCGTTCCTGGATGAGATACATGATGCCGGCCATACATGCAACGGCAAAGATGGCATCTCCAAGGAAGGCTGTGGCTATATGTACGGGGAACCAGAATCCCTTGAAAATGGGAACAACGTTCACGGCTGATATGGGGATTGTTGAGGAAATTATCATTAAAAAGGCAGTAAAGGGAACAACAAATGAGCCAAGAACAGTAATCTTGAACTTAATATGAAATATTATATATGCAGCAATGATAGCCCATGCATAAAATGAGAGGGATGCCTTAATATTTAAGGCAGGTATTGCGCCTAATTTGTAATAGCAAAGGGCCAGGTATATGGAGTGAATAAGAAATCCTCCAAAGAGGACTCTTTGTGACCATATACCAAGCCGTTTATTTCGTTTTATAATGAAAAACAAGAAACCGGCAGTGGACGTAATGTATAAAAAGAGCGTAAGCTTGAAAAGGATGATATCCATATCAGTTTCCTTTATATTAACCGTTCACAGGTTCAAGGTTCAGGGTTCAGGGTTTTTTCAATTAGTTTTATAATACTTGAAGCATTACGGAGTGACGACTTCTAAGTGCATCAATTTTTAACAGCTAACAGCTAAAAGCTAATCGCTTTTTCAAGAACATCATCAATTGGAAATTCATCGCCAAGGATGGATATCAGCGTTCCTTTGAGCCCCTGCCGGTCGTTTTTTCTGATGAATTTATGAAGATCGGCATTTGCCAGTTTCTCAAATATTTCCTTATTCTCCGCCAGCGGTTTGTTTAGGGCGAGGATTTTTTTCCTTATGAGGCCCATTAAGTCTACTAAGATGCCATATTCTTCACCAAAGCTTGATTCAAGCTCTTTTCTTATCCTTTTTGCCAGGGCAGGGCTTTTGCCGCCTGTGGATATTGCTATGTGCAGGTCTCCCCTTTTAACTACGGAAGACACAATGAAGCTGCAGTCATCAGGCTGGTCAACGGCGTTTATCAAAACCCGCTGCTTTTTTGCCATCACGGAAACCTCCCTGTTTATAAGGGGGTCATCCGTTGCAGCAATAGCCATAAATGCGTCTTTCATTTGCGCAGGTATTTCATTATATTCCACCCTGTTTATCTTTCCCTCAGTCACAAGGTTATTTAAATATTGGGTAAGATGATGGGCGTTGATATATATCCGGCAGCCATAGGTAAGAAGATTTCTTACCTTACGCTCGGCTACTTCTCCACCACCGACAATTATTACTTTCTGGTCTTTTATATCGAGAAATACAGGGTAATAGGACATAGTTTTATTTTTATTAAATCGGTTTACGGTTGACGGTTTACGGTTGTCAAACCAGTAAAAAATCTTTTTAGGCTGATCCTTTTAAACCGTGAACTGCTAACCGTAAACCGTAAACCGATTTACACATACCTGTCTGCTGTTTCGTTTATAAATCTGTCTATCTCACTTGGGCCTCTGTCAGATAGTTCCCTTAAAAATTTCTTGATTTTGTGATAGGTTATATCATCATGATAAAGATCCTCGGTAGACGAGTATAACCCGCCTCTCCTGCCCAACCTGTAAATAATCCTGTCGGATTCAGGAAGTTCCTGGTATTTTTTTATAACCTCTAACATGGCATTTTTGTCCTCCGGCAGTTGCCCGGATATCTCTTCCAGCAGGTTCATTATATGATCACTGGTAATGACGCTGGTTATTTTATTATCAAGGTTTTCAATAAA
Source organism: Thermodesulfobacteriota bacterium (assembly GCA_034718555.1). GTDB lineage: Bacteria > Desulfobacterota > DSM-4660 > Desulfatiglandales > B25-G16 > M55B121. Next base: position 11,080 of record JAYEMW010000252.1, on the reverse strand, counting down.
AAGCTTTATTTCCTCTACAACCTGGTCGTCTGAAAGCATCTTAAAGGAGCCGTCAAGTATTTTTTGATGGAGGGGAGTGCGGGTAGGCACCCTGAGGCTCCGCAGTCTTATATAGTGAGGATTGATATCATTTAGAACCCTGGCTGTTTCTACGGCGTGTCCCTTCCACATGGCCTGCCCGCCGAGGCCCGGCATAATATATTCAGACAACGACATGCCGGATTCTATAACCTTTCGGCCGGCGTCTATGTGCTGGTCCGCTTTAACACCTTTTTTTATGAACTTTAAGAGGGGGTCGTAGCCGCTTTCCAGGCCGATATGAACCCGATCAAGGCCTGCCTCTTTTATCTCTTTCATCTCTGACAGGGATTTCTTGCTCACTGTTCTTGATCGTGAGTAGGTAGTTACCCTTTTTAAATCCGGAAACTGTTCCCTTAAGAATATCAGGACCGAAGAAATATCTCCTGTCTTCATAATAAGGTTATCGGCGTCCTGGAGAAAACAGGCCTTAGTGTCGTAATAGAGCCATAGGGCTACACTCTGGTAGCTGTAACTGTGGTTATTATGGCCGTTTATAATGTAGTTAATAATAGTGTCTGTTATATGGCCCTTTTCTCCCATCTTCCATGAAAGGGCCTTTATGTCGTCAGAGCAGTCTTTGGCCGCTTGAATATCCTTCTTAATTTCTTCTACATCTCGAAAGGAGAATTTATCGTTTTTATAAACAGGGCAGAAGAGACACTGATTCCAGGGACAGTTGCGAGTTATCCTTAAAAGGAGACTTTTTGCCTCATTAGGGGGCCTTATGGGGCCTTGTTCAAAATTTAATTGCATTTTTATATCTTTACTGTATTTTATATGTCTGGCTTTATAATAATTATTATTATAAGTATTCAGCCGCGGATTTACGCGGATTTACGCTGATATTTTTATTATAACCACATAATATAATTTTTCAAACCTTTATTCTAAGGGAAATTGTTTCCGTGATGAATAAAAAAAGACTTGATTTGCTTCTGACTGAGAAAGGGCTTGTTTCAAGTCGGCAAAAGGCCCAGGGAATTATAATGGCAGGCCTGGTCAGGGTTAATGGGGAAAAGGTGGACAAGCCGGGCCATCTTGTAAGGCCGTCTTCCACCATAGATATTGCAGGTAACGATAACCCATATGTGAGCAGGGGGGGGATAAAATTAGATGCAGCCTTAAAAGGCTTTGGTGTAAAGGTTAATGGATTAACCATGTTAGACGTAGGAGCATCTACCGGAGGATTTACTAATTGCCTTCTTGAATGCGGTGTAAAAAAGGTGATTGCCGTTGATGTAGGATACGGACAGATGGACTGGTCATTAAGGAAAGATCCACGGGTTTTTTTAAGAGAGAGGACAAACATCAGATATCTCGAAAGAGAATCTGTAAAGGAGGCCATTGACGGGGCAGTAATTGATGTCTCTTTTATATCACTGCGTATAGTTGTACCGGCAACCGTAAGACTTCTCAAGAATGAGGGTTTTATAATTGCGCTTATCAAACCCCAGTTTGAGGCAGGCAAGGGTATGGTAGGGAAGGGCGGCATTATTCGAGATGAGGCCCTGCAAAGGCAAATTGTTGATGATTTAGTTAGATATTTTAAAGAAACAGGTTTAATTGTTTTAGGAGAATTAGAGTCCCCTATAAAGGGGGCAAAAGGAAATAAGGAGTTTTTTGTTTACCTTAGAAGTTAGTAGTAATGCTTTAGATTAGAGAATATTTTTCACCGCCCGCTTTATCTGCACCTTGCAGATTCGCTCGAGACACTGAGAGCACAGAGGAATTACAATTTTTCTCCAATCGGGAGGCGGCGATTGGAGAAAAGTATGCCATTGATTTTCCGTTGTCTCCTGGAAAATCAAATGAATAAATTCTCTGTGATCTCTGTGACTCTGTGGTGAGATAAAAAACGGATCTTTTTAGTATCCAACTCTTAAAATTCAAGGAGCTTTTGAATATGCTTATTGCGCTGACACATGAAATATCACCAGAAATAAACAAATGTGAGTTAAGTTATATTAACAGAAATCCAATTGACTTTAACCTTGCTGTTAAACAGCATGAAAAATACTGCGATACACTAAGAGAAGAAGGGTTAAAGGTAACAGAGATGTCAATAAACAGTGAGTATCCGGATTCAACCTTTGTGGAGGATACTGCTGTTGTAGTTGATGAAGTAGCTGTAATGGCCAATATGGGGGCAGAGACGCGCCGGGGAGAAGCTTCTGGCGTTGAATCAGAATTAAAAAAATACAGAGATATTTTTCATATAAAACATCCTGCCACACTTGATGGAGGAGATGTGTTAAAGGTTGGAAGGGATATTTATGTAGGAATTACGCCGAGGACAAATAATCTTGGAGCAGAATCTCTTGCATCTGCGTTAAAACCTTTAGGGTATAATGTCAGGCCTGTAAGCGTAAAAGACTGCCTCCATTTTAAGTCTGCATGCACAGCAATAGATAATCAGACATTGCTTGTAAATCCCGAATGGATTGACATAAAAGATTTTGCAGGTTTTAGAACCATCAATATTGATGAGAGTGAGCCATGGGCGGCAAATAGCCTGTGCATAAATAACACGGTATACATTCATGCACAATATATAAAAACAGCAGAAATACTCCAAAAGCTTGGCTTTTCAGTTAAAACAATCGACATATCTGAACTTATAAAGGCAGAGGCCGGCCTGACCTGCTCAAGCATTATTTTTAACCATCCTGTTTGAAAACCTGTTCCTCTGTGCCCTCTGTGCCTTGTATATTGAAAAGGCTTAATAAACCTTGATTTATTCCTTCTTGAAGAAATATCTTGAAAACTCCTTTGGTATGATGTAACGTAATACTGGAGGTGATATTATGGTTAGATCAAAGATTGCTATAACGATAGAGCAAAACACATTGAAACAATTAGATTTCCTAGTAAAAACAAATATATTTTCTAACCGTAGTCGGGCTATTCAAGAAGCTGTAACAGAAAAGCTTGAACGAATCGAAAAAGGAAGACTTGCTCGTGAATGCGCAAAATTGGAGCCCAAATTTGAACAAAATATGGCTGAGGAAGGTTTTAATGTGGAGATAGATGAATGGCCGGAATACTAAGGGGAGAAATCATTTGGGCAGATCTTAATCCAACTATTGGGCACGAACAGTCCGGGCTAAGACCGATACTTGTATTAAGTCATGAAATATTTAACAAGAGGTCAGGAACAGTTATTGCCGTTGCCATTACAAGCCAGCCTCAAAATGCAGGTTTTCCATTGACTCTTGAGTTGGAAGAGACAAAACTTCCTAAAAAATCATGGGTAAAAATAAGCCAAATTCGCACATTATCGGTCAAACGCCTTAGGAAAAAACTTGGCTCTGCAAGACCTGAAGTGCTGGGTTTGATTGTTGAAGGGTTTAATGAAATAATTGGGGATTAACAAGTAGCTGGAAAAGTCTGGACAGGCTCCTATGCATTTTGGAGTGTAATGTTAATAGCTCAGCCATCTATTTTTGACAGGATTGGGATTATCGCAGATTAATTTTCCGCAGAGGTCGCAGAGTTATTTTTTTATCTTTATCTGCGTACGAAGTCTGTGTGTATCCGCGGCTTATATATAATGAAATGTCTGCGTGGGTCTGCGGCTGAAAAATCACGGGGTGATGGATTTTATATACGCAGCAATTATAAATCGAGGTGCTACTGTAGTAAAATTAAATATTTTGAGCTTTAAACCCTTGTTCATGGGCAAGCATATCTAAATGCAGCGTTGTAAGGTTTTCCAGCTCAAGCGACCCAGGGGATTCTATGACCCTCATATCTGCTGTTTTAATATAGGAATTACATTTTTTGCAAAAATCAATTCGAAAACCATCCTCTTCCTCGCTTACAAAATACCCAAGTTCTTTTGGATTATTATTTTCACAGAAGGGACATTTTAGTCTCGGGTAATTCCATTCATAACAGCATAATTCACAATGAAGATACCTTTTTCCATTATTATCTAAATATGCAATATCCGGAGGTGAACCGCATAAAGGACAATAGCCGTAATCCCATCCGTTTCTTGCAATTATTTCCGTTACTGAACCCTTTAAGATATTCAGTGAGGGTTTCAATGCCATATGTGTTAGAAATTTAAGAACCATCGGCTCCAGATTCATCTCCTCGGCCATGGTGAGAATTGCCGATTCATCCCTTGAAAGAAACGAGGTGATAGCATCATCAACCCATTTTGAGTTCGACCTTATTTTTTTAAGTACCTTTTCTATGGCCTCCTTATCTTTTCTTTTTTTTGAGGACAGATGTTCCAATAAACGAGGGAATAAGGAAGCAGCAGCCATCAGGTCAAGGGGCAAATCTTCTCTTGAGAATAGAGGGAAACCTTCCTTTACTTTAATTTCATGAATTGCATCATTTTTTACCTCATATTTTATCTCAGGCTCAATTTCCTTTAAAAAACTCATTAAGTCTTTATAAACAGATAGGGCATCTTTGTACATTGGTCTCCTTTGAATAACCCTGTCTATTTGTGATGATAATTTATTGGACATAATGACTTTCCTCTATAATTAAATATGGATTTGAAAGAAGGGCATCAAAACTAAAAGACACCCTTCTTTCAGGGGGATTAGCTCGCTAATTTATTAAGTAATTGCCACTCTTTTGCTAATTCTTTCAATGGGTTGACAATCTTCCTTAATGCCATTTTTCTATCTATTCCTCTTGGCGCTATTGAGGATTGGGCATATTCATGATATTTGGCCGGCTCGTCCGTTAGGAGGTAAAATACCCGTAGGTCTTCAATGCCGGTTAATACAGCATTGGGAAATTTTGATTTTACCTCTGCAAAGCGTTTTTTTGCCATCTCAGCCATTTCATCCCAATCCCCAAAATTCATGGCTCCTGTTGGACAGGTCTTGACACACGCAGGGAGAAGCCCGTTGTGAACACGATCTACACACATAGTACATTTTGCCATATAACCTGTTCCTGATTGATCCCTTGGTATGTCGTAGGGACAAGATTCTCTTACTTCCTCGCTATTTTCCTTTTTTAGTTTTTCAGTATAGAGAACTGCACCTGTAAGCTCATCAACAATAATAGAGCCTGGATCTTCTGTTGATTCCTTGCAAGGCGGCTCTATGCAATGACGGCATTGGTCAGGGAAAAAATTCCAGACCGGCCTTCCATTATCTCCCATTTCTTCGGAAAACCGCACTAATTTATAGGTGTAAAATGAAAGATCCTTTGGGTTCTGGAAACTGCCCCAGTTTTCAGTCTTTGTAGCTGGGAGCTGATTCCATTGCTTGCAGGCAATCTGACATCCCCTGCACCCGGTACAAACTGTGGTATCAATAAAAAAAGCCTTTCCTTCCATCAGATCACCTCCTTTATATCTTTCTCAAATTAACCATAAATGCCTTTGTCTCCGGGATTCTGGTGTTTGGATCGCCGGTAGATGGTGTCAACAGATTAGCAGAATCACCGCCATCCTTGGGGTGGACCCACCCGAAATGCCATGGCAGGCCTACCTGATGTATCACATTGCCCTGGATGTTGAAGGGTTTAAAACGATGGGTCACAAGAGCTACAGCCTTTACCTTTCCCCTAACTGATTCCACAATAACCTTTTCCCCATTCTTTATCCCTCTTAACATGGCAAGTTCCGGACTCATCTCCACAAAGAGCTGTGGTTGGGCTTCTACCAGCCATGGTTGCCATCTGGTCATAACACCACTCTGCCAGTGCTCGCTGACCCTGTAGGTTGAGCACACAAAGGGATACTTGGAATTGCATGTGCTGTAAGCATCCATGTCGGTCTTGTAGATGGGCGCCGTTGGGTTGATAAGCTGACTGGAGAACAAGTTTTTCTCCACAGGACATTCGAGAGGCTCATAGTGTTCAGGGAACGGACCATCTGCTCTGCCTGGTCCAAATATGCGTGCATATCCCTCCGGTTTCATTATAAACGGATACTTGGTCTTTGGATTTGGCGTGCCATCAGGATTTAACATCGGCGGCCACCCGCCATCCGGAACGTCACCAACCCATTTTGAACCATTCCACTGTATGACAGGATTTTCCTTATCCCATGGTTTTCCATATTTATCTACTGATGCCCTGTTGTAAATAATGCGCCTATTCACAGGCCAGCACCATGACCATTCGAGGTTCAAGCCTATGCCGGAAATTTCCTTTTTCCGCCTGGCAGCCATGTTCCCCTTGTTGGTATATGAATTGCAGTAAAGCCAGTTTCCACTGCTCGTTGAACCGTCGGCCTGGAGATATGCAAAGCTGGGGACAAGGTCTCCCTTTTTGAAAGATTTACCTTTAACAGTCATATCCTTCAGGAAATAGCCGTTTATCTCCTTGGCCATTTTGTGGGAATCGAATTCACCATGGGTTGTGTAGTCCCATTTCAGATTAAGAATCGGCTCAGGAAAAACGGCATTTTTGTCCTTACGATAAAGGTATTTTACCTTTTTGAGCAAATTCGTCATTATTTCACCGTCCGGCCGGGCATCTCCTGGGGGCTCAGCAGCCTTATATCTCCACTGCATCCAGCGACCGCTGTTTGTTATGGAACCCTCTTTTTCTACTGACACGGCACAGGGCAGCATAAAGACCTCTGTTTTGATCTTTTTTGGATCCATGCCAGGGCCTTTCCAAAACGAGCCTGTCTCTTGGTCAAAAATGTTAACATTGACCAGCCAATCCAACTTTGTCAATGCCTGTCTGGTTTTGTTTGAGTTGGCGCCCGAACTGGCTGGGTTCATACCCCAGGCAAACAAGCCCTGAAATTTTCCCTTGTACATCTCATCGAACAGGTCTAACCATGAATAGGCCTTTCCGTCATCCAGCTTAGGGAGCCAGGTGTAGCCAAAATCATTTTCCTTGGTTGCCTTATCACCAAAAAAGGATTTGAGCAGGCTCACTGAGTATTTTGGATAATTTCCCCACCAGTTTGCGCTTAATGGATCACTGGTCTTAGGGGTATATTTGGCATTGTAATCGGAGAGACTCGATTGAGAGGCCTTAGGGGTTTTTAGATACCCCGGCCATATATGATAGAGAATGCAGTGGTCAGTTGAGCCCTGGACGTTTGATTCCCCTCTGAGGGCATTCACCCCGCCGCCTGCTACCCCCATATTACCTAATAATAACTGGATTATTGCCATGGCTCGAATATTCTGGACACCAACTGTATGTTGCGTCCATCCCATGGCATACATTACAGTACCGGCCTTTCCCTTCCTGCCGGTAGAGGAATACATTTCGTAGACCTTTATAAGATCCTCTTTAGGTGTTCCAGTAGTATCTGATACAGTTTTAAGGTCATATCTGTTATATTGTTTCTTTAATAGTTGAAATACACATCGAGGATTTTCCAAGGTTGTGTCTTTTTTTGGATTCCCTTTAGAATCCCTTTCAAAGGCCCATGTGCTCTTATCGTACTTACCTGTTTTTGGATCAAAACCGGAAAAAAGACCATCTTTAAACCAATATTTTTCATTAAGGATAAATGCTGCATTTGTATATTCTGCAACATATTCCTTGAAGTACTTATTGTTTTCTATGATATGCTTTATCATGCCGCCGAGAAAAGCGATATCAGTACCAGATCTCAATGGTGTATAAAAATCAGCCTTTGAAGATGTGCGGGTAAAGCGTGGATCAACGCTTATCAGTTTGCCACCATTTTTCATCGCCTCGGTTACCCATTTAAATGAGACCGGATGATTTTCTGCAGCATTGGAACCCATTATTAAAATACAGTCACTGTTTTTGATATCTATCCAGTGATTGGTCATTGCGCCGCGTCCGAACGACTCTGCCAGAGCCGCAACAGTTGCGCTGTGTCAGATACGTGCCTGGTGTTCAATGTAGACAAGCCCCATTGCCCTCATCATGGCCTGTATGGGCCAACACTCCTCATTATCCAGGGCTGCGCTGCCAATATGGGCAATACCGTTTGTGCGGTTTACTATCTGCCCCTTACTGTTTTTATAGGTAAATGTCGCATCCCTTGTGTGCTTAATATTTAATGCTATCTTGTAAAGGGCCCAGTCCCAGGAAACCTTCTGCCATGATGAACTGTATGGCTTGCGATAAAGTGGCGTGGTTAAACGGTTTTTGTTGTTTACAAGCTGGCTTAGGGCTGCACCCTTGGAACAAAGGCTACCTTCATTTATTGGGTGCTCAGGATCACCCTCTGTGTTAATAACCCTGCCATCCGCACCTTTACTGGTATGAACAATAATTCCGCAACCCACCGCACAATATGGACAGATTGTGGTGGACTCTTTTGCATACCTGATTCTCGATGTCTTGGCATAGGCCTTGACCGGCGTTAAATCCATACCTAAGCCAAGGGCCATAACGCCTGCAGCAGTTCCTGCAGAAATTTTAAAGAAATCCCGTCTGTTAAGCTTCATAAGCCCCTCCTTTCTCCCACCATAATGAGATTTTAAGGTTGTAGTTTTACCTGTTAATTTATAAGCTCACGCTTATTAGTACACAGCTCAAGGCTTTTCTGTTGGGCAATAACCGAATGATAAGATGTTATTTTTTATAAATGCTTATCAGCAAGTTTGATGCCAAAGTTTTTCAATGTAATAAAATTGAAATTATCTTGATATATCAATAAGATAGCCAATGAAGAAAAAAATAGAAATAATTTAAGAAGGGTAATGTGTTGCAGAACTGCAAATGTTATAATTCATATTGCTTAATTTATCTTTTTTATTAAGTAGTTACATGTTGAGTGTTAAAATAAAACAATTTTGCATTATTGCAAATATATTAATCAGATATTGAATCTTATGTTTAAAATATCCCCATCCTGGACTATGTAATCCTTTCCCTCCAGGCGGAATAAACCCTTTTCACGAACAGCCTTCTCAGAGCCGCATTCTATAAGATTATCGTAAGAAAAGCATTCCGCCCGGATAAATCCGCGAGAAAGATCTGTATGGATTGTTCCGGCAGCCTCTACTGCAGTTTCTCCATTATGAATATTCCATGCCCTTACCTCATCAGACCCAACTGTAAAAAAGCTTATATATCCAACAATATCATATGCAAATTTTGTTAGCCGATTTCTCGCAGATTCATCTATGCCCATGTCCTCCATGAACATCTTTGCCTCATCATCATCAAGCCGGGATAACTCCATCTCAAAATTACCTGTGAATTCAATAACTTTATGCTTTTTCTTAATCTCTGCTAATAGATTTTCATTTCCCCGAAAGTTCTCTTCTCCTGAATTAAGAACTATCATGATGGGTTTTTTTGTAAGGAATTGGAATCCTCTAAGGGACTTTTCTTCGTAATCACTCAAATGTATATCCCTAATTGATCGATTGTTATTTAATTGCTCGGAAATCTTTCTCAAGGTTTTTTCTTCTAATTGGAGTTCGTTTGTTTTTTGACCACGCTTATAACTTAATTCTATACGTTCTAATCTGTTTTCCGTGATAATAAGGTCGGAAAGCAATAATTCATCATTGATTTGATTGATATCATTCAATGGATCAGGCTCTCCCATTAAATTATCCTGGAAATTGCGTACCACAATGGCAAGTGCATCTGTATTTTTTATCAAACCCATTGAAGCGCTTGAAAAAATATCCGATCTTTCAGATTCTTTTGCCGGTAAAACAAAATCAATAAATTCAATAGTGGCATACACAGTCTTCTTCGGTTTATACATTGATGAAAGACGAGTGACCCTTTCATCAATAACATTGACGACCGCCATGTTCGGCTCCGCCTTTTTGCCGGCATATTCCGTAACCTCTGCCTCTGATTTGGTTAATGCATTAAAAATAGTTGTCTTTCCGGAATTCTGTAAACCAATTAATCCTATTTTCATGAATATCTCCTTATAAAAACTTTTTGTAACCGTTCACAGGTTCAGGGTTCTGGGTTCAAAGGTTCAATAGCTCAAGACAGAATCCATAAGCCGGAACGTTAAAATTGAGAACCTAAAAGGCTTAATTTCAGAGTGTTGTACTTAACCCATCCGCATCCGTTACGTACTTCTTGTCTTCATTATATATTGCCTACTTAAAGGCCTATCTGCGTGCATCGCACAGGCAGGCAAAACAAGCTCCAAAGGGTAAGGTAACCCTGAACCCCTGAACCTTTGAACCCGTGAACGGTTACAACTTTTCTATCTAATTGATAACAGAAAGCGGCGGTAATATGTCAAAAAAAGACATGTCATAGGCAAGGCAATAAGAAGGCCGAAGATGCCTAATAATTTTCCCCATATGGACAATGATAGCAAAATTATGGCAGGGTTTAATCCTGTTACCTTGCCCATTATCTTTGGAACTAATAAGGCATCCTGTATAATCTGAACTATTACAAAAATAAGGACTGTTAAGCCTGACTCTACCCAAAAACTGCTTCCAGTTTCAATAGCATTAACAAGGGCGAATAAAAGCGCCGGTATGAATCCGACTATCTGCAGATAAGGCACCATATTTAAAAGACCGATAAAGAGGCCTAAAACAATGGCCATTGGCAGCTTTATGATATAGAAACCAAGGGAAAATAAGATTCCTACAATAGCAGCCACAGCAACCTGGGCTCGAAAGTAACGATTCATGGCAAAATCAAAATCTTCAACAAAGGAAATCACCTCTCCTTTATATGCAGAGGGAAGCAAATCAGTCCACCCTTTACGAATTTTCTGGTAATCTAATAATAAAAAGACAAGATAAAGCCCTATTACAGCAAACCCAACTGCACCCATGATAAAACTGACTGTCCCTGTGATAAATCCCCACACGCCGGGTAAAACCTTACGAGTTATTGCCTCGACAATTTTCCAGAAATTGTCCGTTTTAAAAAAATCCTGAATTTCCTTTTTTGCAGCGAAATCTTTAAACGCCTGCCAGAGGTCCGGCGGCAAACGCCTTGCTGCCTGCTCTGAAAGGTCTGAATTTTTTATCAGCTCAGACAAGACTCGTCCCATGTGTCCTATCTCATTCATGATCATTGGGATAAACAACCAGGCCAAAATCGCCAGAATAAGCAAAACAGAGAAAAGAGTGAT
>JAYEMW010000251.1:0-2855 GCA_034718555.1 Thermodesulfobacteriota bacterium | reverse complement strand
GAAAAAAACAAAATCTCTGTGTACTCTGCCTGCCCCGTGAAATTGCGTAGCAAAGGTTATGAATATAACCTATTACACTTGGGGTGTCTCTGTGCTTGCCCGCCTATCTTTGTGGCGGGGTGAATAATTGCCTGTGCTTGCCCGCCGTTTTTGTGGAGGGTCCGTCTGCGACTAATAATTAGACAGGATTGACCCCGCCATGCGCGGGGCAGGCATGGATAAACAGGATTTTATTTCATTACAAGGTTATATAGTTTTTCCCCTTCTGCCGAAGGCAGATTGTATTTTATCAATTTCGTCCGGAAATTGATGAAACAAAAAATAATCCTGTTAATCCTGTCTAAAAAAATAAACCTCTGTGAACTCCGTGTCTCTGTGGTGAATAATTGTCTGCGGCTATCTGCGTGGGTCTGCGGCTAAAAATAAAAATACATCAGAAAGAGATTAAAATATGAAAGTATGCATGGTTGGATACACCTTTTACGAAAATGACGGCCGGGTATTGCGGTATGCGGAAACTCTGGCAAAAAGGGGCGAATATGTAGATGTTGTTGCTTTAAGAAGAAAAGGCCAGAGCAAAGTTGGCAGATTGAACGGCGTAAATATTTATCGAATCCAGGAAAGGGAAATCAATGAAAAAAATAAGTTTTCCATGGTTTCGCAGACGATATTGCCGGAAAAATGGGTAATTGTTAGCGATGGACCGACAGATGGCACTGATGAGATAGTGCAACGGTATACTTCAAAGTAATCACCCTTTACGGGAACTATTCAGAACTTTTTATCAGTTGAAAAAAAACCATTTATTATTGGGGGATCATTTTTACTTTTCGGGTTTGCATGGGCAGGCCTTAGAAGAGTTGAAAGACCTATTTCAATGGAGCTCATGAAGTTTATACGCAAAGAACAGATGCAGCGTCTTAAAAAAACGCTCAATCTTAATGGTTTTTAGCCACAGACATAAACAGAATTTTCCCTTCAGACCTCGAAGGGGAAAAACAATTATCGCTTCGCGAGAGAATCAGATGGATATCAATTCGTTAGTCCGCCTTGCTCACAATAGGAATACAAGAAAATTCTTGACAATGATCGAAAATTACTTGATTGTTGCAATGGAATCATCGGGATGGCCTGGATACAAACTGACCTCCATTGCACATTCCAGATCTTAAAGGATCTATAAGGTCTCGCAGTTCCATTGGCGACCAGGAGGAACATCATTTTGTCTGTCAAAGAAATCTATGAAAATGATAAAGTGAGATTATCAGAACCTTTATTCAGCAAGAAACGCGCTAAAGTCATAGTAACCATTTTAGAGGAACCGGAGCAAATCGAGGCTGAGAATTTTAAAGTGGATATCAATATCTTTGAAGAGTTGGTGGGCGTGGTTGCTGCCCGTGAGGATGGCTCCATAAAACATGGCCACTATTCAAGTTTAAAGATTTTACCTTCGATTCACGGTTTACAGGAGTAGTGATGAAATCGATAAACATTCAAATTCCTGAAGACGTGGTTTTAGCAGCCAAGATACCGCATAAACGACTTAAGGAAGAGATAAAAAGAGAACTCGCTGTCCATCTTTACAAAGAAGGCATCCTGCCCCTTGGGCCAGCAAGAAGGTTAGCCGGAATGGAAAAAATGGATTTTAGCTTCTTCTTGGGGCAAAGGAAGGCTGAGAGGCACTATGACATAGACGACTACAAAAAAGACTTGGAACAGGTTACTAAATGGCCACAAGGATAATTGTCAGTAACTCTACGCCCCTTATTAACTTTGCAACAATTAGTGAGCTCGATTTACTCAGAAAATTATTCAACCATGTTTATGTCCCTCAAGCTGTATGGCAAGAAGTTGTGATACGAGGATGGCGCGAATCAGCAATCCTTATAGAAAGAACTGAGTGGATAAGCAAAACATCTATCACTCAGCAAAGACTCTGCGACAGTTTGAATAAAGAACTGGATAGCGGGGAGGCTGAAGCTATCGTGTTAGCAATAGAACTTAATGCTGACTTAATATTACTTGATGAATCAGAAGCAAGGAATTTTGCAGAAAGCCAAGGGCTTAGATATATGGGTTCTATTGGTTGTCTGACGTTAGCAAAAAGCCTGGGCCTAATTGCCAGAGTTAAACCATTGCTTGACAAAATGATTGACAAGTCAAGGTTTTGGGTAAGCAAAGACCTTTATGAGTTTGTATTGCAGGATAATCAAGAGATATAGCCCTGTCCGCCATGCAAGCACGGCGACACAATAAAATGGCTCCGTTCGCGTATGCGGATTGCCCCTTCTCAGTTTCATGGGGAAATCAATGATCCTAATAATCCCTGGCCCAGGCCGCCTATCCCGATACAATCGGGGCGGGTCGGCCAGATAATTGTCTGCGTATGTCTGCGTGCGTCTGCGGCTAATAATAAAACCTCTGTGTACTCTGCCTGCCCCGTGAAATTGCGTAGCAAAGGTTATGAATATAACCTATTACACTTGGGGTGTCTCTGTGCTTGCCCGCCTATCTTTGTGGCGGGGTGAATAATTGCCTGCGCCTGTCTGCGTACGTCTGCGGTTAATAATAAAAATTCTGTGCTTTGTGGTAAAAAATTGCCTGTGCTTGCCCGCCGTTTTTGTGGAGGGTCTGCCTGCGTGCGTCTGCCTGCCCAGTTAAATTCCGTAGGACTATTTAACCGGGGCGGCTAAAAAATAAATAAAATCTCAGCGTCCTCTGCGTACTCAGCGGTAAAAAATTGCACGTGTCCGTCTGCGTGGGTCTGCGGTTAATAACGGAATATCAGATTAACCCAGCCTTAGCCCGATAGGGCAGATGTTTTCATTTGTTCACAAGAGTTTTCGGAACAAATG
>JAYEMW010000250.1:0-2871 GCA_034718555.1 Thermodesulfobacteriota bacterium | reverse complement strand
TTCAGTTGATGAAAGGGCCATGAGCTTCACTGAGGTGGAATTAGGGCTAAGTGAGCAGATGGCGGCAGAAGAGTCAGCGAGGTGTCTGAGGTGTGGGCTGATATGTTACAGGAAAGAGGGGTAAATAAGCAAAAAAATTATTTAGCTGCATTTGGTATAGCCACAGAAATGGCACGTCATGCAGCCTTCTTCAAAATTAATAGGCTCACCACACTCAGGGCAAACTTCTACCGCCAGAGACTTTTCGATTTTTGAGGATTTATTTCCTTTTAAATATTTTTTCTCCAACGCCTTTGCTATAGCATCTGGTATTGATAGTATTAAACCATCCTTTTGAAAAAGCGGATGCTCACCGCTTATGCCTTTTAACTGTTCAATAATATGATCAACCTTTATGCCGGACCTAAGGGCAAGAGAAACCAATCTGCCAATGGCCTCTGTTTTTGCGGCAGTAGATTTTCCGGATTTGCCAATTAAGGCAAAAACCTCAAAAGGTCTCCCATCGCATTCAGTGACAGTAAGATAAAGATTGCCTAACCCTGTTTTTATTTTTGTAGTAAATCCTTCTACTGTTTCAGGTCTATCCGTCATGGCCTTTGAAAAATTATCTTTGTCATCCTTTTTATCAAAGGACAAAACCTGCTTGGCTTTGCTTCCGTCCCTATAAATCGTTACGCCCTTGCACCCAAGTTCATATGCAAGGTTGTAAACATTTAGAACATCATTAGGCGTGGCGTCATGAGGTAAATTAACGGTTTTTGATACAGCATTTTCAGTATATTTTTGGAATGCTGCTTGCATCTTTACATGCCACTCAGGGCTTATATCGTGTGCTGTTACAAAGACCTTTTTAACATCAGCGGGTATCTCATCCATGCCTTTCAATGTCCCCTCTTTGGCTATATTATGTATAAGCTCTTTGGTAAGAAACCCTCTTTCTTGTGCAATTTTTTCAAAGTGAGGATTTACCTCCAATAATTTATCACCATCCATAACATTTCTTACAAAACTTAAGCCAAATAAGGGTTCAATACCACTGGAACATCCAGCAATAATGCTAAGGGTGCCTGTTGGTGCTATGGTAGTTGTAGTGGCATTTCTGCATGGGCTACTATCTTTGAAGATGCTTTTATCAAAGTTTTTAAATACACCCCTCTCTTCTGCCAACTCAGCGCTAACCTTTCTTGATTGTGCCTGAATAAAAGACATGACATCCTCGGCAATTGAAAGGGCCTTCTTGCTGTTATAGGGTACACCCATTTGGTAAAGCATATCAGCAAATCCCATCACCCCTAAGCCTATCTTCCGATTCCCCTTTGCCAGCTCATCAATCTTATCTAATGGATAATTAGACATATCTATAGCGTTATCCAGAAACCTTACAGATAGGGCGACGGTTTCTCCCAGTTCATTTTTGTTAATTTTTGTTTTACCTCCATCATTGATTATAAACTTGGAAAGGTCTATTGAGCCAAGATTGCATGCCTCAAAGGGTAGAAGAGGTTGCTCTCCACATGGATTGGTGCTTTCTATTTCACCTATCTCCGGTGTAGGGTTATCTTTATTTATCCTGTCAAGAAAAATAATTCCAGGGTCTCCATTTTTCCACGCCTGTTTTACTATTGAATCATAAACTTCCCCGGCATTTAATTCCGCCATCTTTTTATTACTCATAGGGTCTATAAGGGGATAGGTTTTGCCATGATTTAACGCATCTATGAATTCTTTGGTTAATGCAACGGATATGTTGAAATTATTGAGCTCCCTGTCATCATCTTTGCAGTAGATAAACTCCATTATATCAGGGTGGTCAACCCTTAATATTGCCATATTGGCACCTCTTCTGGTTCCTCCCTGTTTCACCTGCTCCGTAGCAGTGTTAAATATTCTCATAAAAGAGATTGGGCCTGAGGCTACTCCCCCTGTTGTGCCAACCCTGCTGTCTTTTGCCCGTATTCGAGAAAAGGCAAAGCCTGTTCCTCCACCGGATTTATGTATAAGGGCGGCATATTTCAGGGAATCAAAAATACCATCCATGCTATCTTCCACCGGTAGGACAAAGCAGGCGGCTAACTGGCCTAATTCACTGCCTGCATTCATTAAGGTTGGGGAGTTTGGCAGAAATTTTAATTCAGTCATCATTTCGTAGAATTTTTTTTCAATTTTTTCTATTTCATTTTTACCTTTGTAGTTTTTTTCAGCCATTGCTATATGGTGAGCTACTCTCCTAAACATCTTCTTCGGTGTTTCAGTGACATTTCCATTATTGTCCTTTTTAAGGTACCTCTTTTTAAGAACCATAAACGCATTCTCAGATAGATTAAGACCATTTTTCTTCGTGAATAATTGTTGGTTTAGATGGATTGGACTCGCATCGGTAAAACCATACTCCAGCATCTTACCATTTATTATTTGCTCTAACAGGGGAAGTCTGATTTCATTAAGGCCCATCTTTTCCAAGCTCTCTCTCAAGGATCTTGTTATTGTTTTCGCCTGGTCACCGTTGATTTGGTTCATAGTGCTTAAAATATCGCTTATTTCGCGATCGTCCCACTTCAGTGAGTTTGGTATTAAATTCCCATTTCTCAAGACTAAAATCATTTCCCCTTTCATGTCACCCTCCAAAGCTAAAATTCAATATCATCTTAATATTAGAATATGTTGTGATTTTCTTATTATAAATATCTATATATTGTGAGTCAAGAAAAATTTGTTAATTTTATTTTAAAATAATTGGAAGGTAGATAGGCTGTAGATATTTAGTCTGAAGTATTTTTTTTGAATTCGGATTAAAACTAAATAAAAAGAAGAGGGCACAAGAAATTTATTGCGGTAAATATATAAAAGCTAAATAAGCTGAGCTGTTACTTA
>JAYEMW010000249.1:0-14741 GCA_034718555.1 Thermodesulfobacteriota bacterium | reverse complement strand
TAGATAAGCAGAGGGTCATAGCCGCTGTTAGTGTCGTCTTACCATGATCTATATGACCAATAGTGCCGACATTTACATGGGGCTTTGTCCTCTTGAATTTTTCTTTGGCCATTGTTGTTACCTCCTTGATTTTATAATCACTTTTTTAAAAAATAATAATCCACTTAAACGTGGAGCCCACGACCGGGATTGAACCGGTGAACCTCATCCTTACCAAGGATGCGCTCTGCCAACTGAGCTACGTGGGCATTGACTCAATCAGAAATAATAATAAGAGCGGGAAACGGGGTTCGAACCCGCGACCCTCAGCTTGGAAGGCTGACGCTCTAGCCAACTGAGCTATTCCCGCTTTTAAAATTATTAAATTTTAGTATATCTTTTGGTGGAGAGGGGAGGATTTGAACCTCCGAAGGCTGAGCCGGCAGATTTACAGTCTGCTCCCTTTGACCACTCGGGAACCTCTCCAATACCAATCCGAGAGCCAGCGAAGGGAATCGAACCCCCGACCCACTGATTACAAATCAGTTGCTCTGCCATCTGAGCTACGCTGGCATTAGGAAAATCTATCAAAAAGCCTAATTTTGAAGATATAACATTCAAAAATATAAATATCAATAAAAAAATAATGCTAATTTAACAATTTATTATTTTCCTTTTATGCAACGCTTATCCTATTAAAATTTATGGGGTTTTTAGACAGAAAATATCTAAAATATCCTCACGGGTTTAATATTTTATAAAATTTCGATAATAAAAACCTTATCTCTTGATATTTTTTGCTAAATAATCTATTAAAGACGTATGGGCGATTAGCTCAGGTGGATAGAGCGTTGGTCTCCGGAACCAGAGGTCGCGAGTTCGAGTCCCGCATCGCCCACCATAAACAAATGGCCTCAAAGTAATTCCCGAAAACAGGTATAGCATTTTTTTACTGTGCCAATTCTTATAATAAAAATCAATTAATAACGTACAAGATATATACTGTTAAATAAAAATCAAGATATTATAAATGTTTTATCACGATTTTATATTTGATAAAATCGCAGAAAGTCACTATGGCAATGCCTTTTAGAAAAAAAGTTATTATTTTTATTATCTTAGGTGCGCTATTTTACCTTCTGTTAAGTTATCATATTATTATTATAGGGGAAGGCGCAAACTTCAGGCTGCTTAAAAAATCAACCTATACATTAGAATACACTATATTCTCTACAAAAGGAAAAATGAACAGAAAAATATTAGCCATAGATATTTTGAGAGAGGATGGAATTGGAAACTTGCTCATTGAGGAGGGATTAATGAGCGAAGAAGAACAAGAGATCATCCTTGAAAGATTAAATATAGAATAATTATAAGTATTAAGTCCTTGTTTTTGAATTATGAAATATGAAAATCAACTAATATCTTGTAAGTTGCGAGCGCCGGCATGTTCAATATGTCCTTTACCCCAGTATATCTAACTATTTGACTAATATAATTGTTTATAGCATTCATGTCGGAAGCTATAAAGGTAAACCATACATTATATTCATGGTTTCTAAGATAATTATGCGTTACCTCTGGATATTTATTAACCTCCTTAACGAACTTGCCAATCTTATCCTCCGGCACCTTAGCGGCACATAGGGTGCTTGTAAAGCCAAGCTTTTTAGAGCTAAAGCTTCCGCCTATTCGACGTATTATACCATCCTTTATCAACCGCCTTATTCGTACAAAAATTTCATTTTCAGTGCAGTTTAACTGATCCCCTAAATATTTATAAGGCCTCTCAGTAATAGGAAAGCCTGTTTGCACTTCGTTTAAAAGTTTTCTATCAATATCATCCATATCCGTATTTTTATAATATTTGTAACTGTTTACCGTTCAAACTCATGATGGATTGTACGCACACAATGGTTCCTCAGACAGGTAATCGCCCGTAGCGGCATACGCCCTTGCCCTGCACCCACCACAAACATTAATATATTCACATCGCCCGCATTTGCCTTTATATTTTGAAAAATCACGAAGATTTTTGAATATGGGGGAATTTTCCCAGATATTCAAAAATGTAGATTTACTCAAGTCTCCGGAATTTAACTCTAAATAACCACATGGTTGTACAATTCCTTCATTGGAAATAAAACAGTAAGAAACCCCGGCCATGCATCCCCTTGTAACTGCATCAAGACCATGGGTTTTAATACTTACCTTCCGTCCTTTAGCATGTTCCTCTTGTCTTATAATTCTGTAATATTGAGGTGCGCATGTAGCTTTTAGTTGAAGGGGGACTTTGCTATGTTGCTGATAAAACCAGTGCAAGGTATCCTCATATTGCAGAGCATCTAATTCCTGATTTACCATCTCTTTAGCCCTGCCGGTAGGCACAAGCAAAAATATATGGTGGGCAGCGGCCCCAAGATTGATAGAAAGTTTTAAAATCTCCTTTAACTCAGACAGGTTGTGTGTTGTTATGGTAGTATTGATTTGAAACTCAACATCATTTTCTCTCAGGTATGATATACCTGCAATGGCCATGTCAAAAGCCCCGTCAACCTTTCTGAATGAATCATGGGTTTCCTTTGTTGCCCCATCAAGTGATATGCTTACCCTTTTAATGCCTGATCTCAAAATTTTTTTTGCAATATCAGAGGTAATTAAAGTCCCATTAGTTCCCATGACCATTCTCAGGCCTTTTTTTGTACCATAATCAGCTAAATCAAATATATCTTCCCTAAGAAGAGGTTCTCCGCCGGTAAGTATTACAATAGGCTCGCCTACCTCCCTTATCTGGTCTAACACCTCTCTTGCCTTGGAATTATTTAGTTCTAAAGGATAATAACCGTATCTTGACGAGGCCCGGCAATGAACACAATTCAGGTTGCACGACCTGGTAACCTCCCAGGCAAGTATCCGCAGAGGATAAACCTTATTGGAATCTTTAACTTTTTCCGTATTATCAGCCATTTATTAATCTCGCCGCCTCTTTGGCAAAATATGTAAGGATAATATCGGCCCCAGCCCTCTTGATAGATATAAGCATCTCCATCATAACGCTCTCTCCGTCTATCCAACCTTTTTGATCAGCTGCCTTTACCATTGCATACTCTCCGCTAACGTTATAGGCCGCCACCGGAAGATTAGTGTACGCTTTGACCTGATGAATAATATCCAAATACGGCAATGCCGGCTTAACCATTATTATATCAGCCCCTTCTTCCACATCAATGGCCGCCTCTTTAAGGGCCTCTCTCTTGTTGGCAGGGTCCATCTGATATGTTTTTCTGTCCCCAAATTGGGGAGTTGAATCAGCAGCCTCTCGGAAGGGACCATAAAACGCCGAACTATACTTCACGGCATAAGACAAGATGCCTGTATCCTTATATCCCTCTTTCTCCAGCCTATCTCTAATAGCCCTTACTCTGCCGTCCATCATGTCTGAGGGAGCAACAAAATCCGCACCGGCCCGTGCATGAGACAGGGCTACTTCAGACAGTATCTCAAGGGTAGTGTCATTATCTATACGGCCGTCCCTAATAATTCCACAATGTCCGTGATCAGTATATTGGCATAGGCAAACATCAGTTAAAACAATCAATCCCGGCACATTTTCCTTAATGGCAGCTACAGCCCTTTGGACAATTCCATCCTCCGCATATGCCTGGCTTCCCAGTTGGTCTTTCACTTCAGGCAAACCAAAAAGGATAACCCCCGGTATGCCAAGGGATTTTACTTCTTTGGCCTCTTTAAGTAGCTCATCAACTGATAACCTGTAATTTCCCACCATTGATGAAATGGGTTCCCTTTTTCCCTTTCCATGCATGACAAATATGGGGTAAATAAAATCATCAACCCTTAAAATTGTCTCCCTCACCATTCTCCTGATCTCTGGTGTTTGTCTAAGGCGTCTGGGTCTGACTATCATTTTCTTATCTCATTTAGATGAACACATATCATAAGGTAACAGGCGCTTTGCTGTAATATTTTTTAATCAAATTGTCTATATATTTTTCCGGGTCTATCACCGCTTCTCTTGTTACAGTAAAGGAATCCTGACCAATTCTATCTTTAATTAATTTAAGCCCGTACTCTAACTCACTCACTAAATTAAGACATATGTCAACAATTTCCCGGTCTTCCGTTATGGAAACTCTCAATATCTCATCAATGGCGCTATCTGCAAAACTGGTGTTAATTTCAAGTTGCGAAAATAGTGTTTCACTCTGCAATTTTATCTCGCTAAACATTTCCTCAAAATCTAAAAAAGCGGAATCAATGTCAGATATATATTTCCGTGTCAACTCAGCAATTAAATCTAATCTATCTTCATATAATATTAAGCCAGACTGCGCCTCAAACTCGGCCTTCTTCTCTGATACAGCCCTTACTAACCTTTTTTTCTCATGGGACGCAGCATCTTCAAATCGTTTTTCCATTGCAAAATCCGGCTCACCAGTACCCGAGTCTACCCTTCTTAGCTCTTCCTCAGGGTTATCAATGAGATCAGGTGTAACCAGCAGTTTCTTTATACCGGTAGACGGGAGACGTTTTTCAAAGATCATAAGGCTTCTTTCAACAGCGCTTACCAAACCTCTAGCCCCTGTCTTTTCCTGTGATGCTATCTCTGCTAATTCTTCAAGGGCATTATCTTCAAATTGAATATCAATGCCATATGCCCTAAAATCCCTTTTTTTGCTTAGTATAATAGGGTTGTTTGGGTTTGTTAGAATTTCAACAAAGTCCTCTTTTTTTAACTCATCAAGAACAGCAATCACCGGCAGACGACCGATAAACTCCGATTCAAACCCAAATTCAATTAAGTCCTGGGCTCTCACCTCTCTAATTATATCAGCATCTACCCCAGAGGGATGAATGTTTGCCTCAAACCCTATCCCCTGCTGTTTAATCCGCTTCTTAATGATGTCTGCAATCCCTTCAAAGGATCCACTCATAATAATAAGAATATTTTTCGTATTTACTATCTGCTTTTCCCTTTTACCTGTTCTCCGATAATGCTCAATTGCCTGTATTTGAGATATTGCATCATGGGGAACCTTTAAATCCACATCGGTTTCTTCCATGGGCTTTAAGAGGGCCCTCTGCACCCCAGCCCTGGATACATCATGCCCAATAAGATTTTGGCTGGAGGCAATCTTATCTATCTCGTCTATATAAATAATGCCATTCTCAGCAAGTTTAATATCATCATTGGCCTCATAAACAAGATCTCTTACCAGGTCTTCCACATCACCGCCGACATATCCGGTCTCGCTAAATTTAGTTGCATCACCTTTAACAAATGGAACGCCTATCTTCTGGGCAATTAATTTAATCAGATATGTTTTTCCAACTCCTGTAGGGCCTATCAGTAGTACATTGTTTTTAATCATCCCTACAGAAAAAGTATTTTTTTTGTTAGATCTTTTCTTTAATGATTTGATCCGGTTAAAATGAGTACATATTTTTGTAGACAGTATTCCCTTTGCCTGGTCTTGCTTGACTACATATCCATCCAGGTATGAATTTAATTCTTCAGGTTTCATATCAAAAGAGGGGCTGCCCTCCTTGTCATCCTTCTTTCCCTTTCCCGCTGTCTTGGCTGGGTCACTCTGAGGATATAGCAAGGGCGATACAATTTTTATCCTGTCGCCATATTTTTTGGATAAATAATCGCTAAGTTCCCTTTCCAGTTCTTTTTGGTTAGGAATTTTCTGCTCTTCTTCTTTTTTTATAACATCTTCAGGTTCCATTATTAACACACCCCATATCCATATATTTCATCATTAAATTACCACTACATAAGTTAGTGGAAAAGTTAGCCACAAAAAAAATTTTTGCAACCCTATGTATCGCTTTATACGCTAAAAGGGAAACTGGCATAAAATCAAGACTGATTTATTTTCTTCAGGATTATCCATCGATATACTTATCCTTTTACCTTTCTTTATATAGTCTAAGAATCTTCTTTGTTCACCCCGATTATATTTGTGGGCGCTGCTTACTGCACTGTAAATATTTCCTGAATAAAAACCAAGCTCCAGGAAACTGATAACTCCGCCAATTCCATTTAGATCCTTATCAAAGGCCTCATATGCGGCAAAAATCATCGCTCCATTTAAAATAAAGGATATTAATGCATCCTTGCCCCTTTCACAATACAGATGGCCTGCCCCGGGTACAACGCTAAGAAAACCTGCTACTGTAGGGTTTTTTCTTTTAATGTGGTTTTTTTTATCCAGTCCGTTTAATGTTTCCTTGATATTGTATCGACCCTGGTTTTTAAGGGATACCTTCTTAAGGCAATCTGTTGCCTTTTCCCATAAACCCATCTCCATATAAACCCATGCCTTTTCATAATAAGCCCCATCTATAGTTGCCTGATCTGCGGCAATCATAATAAGATTATTCAAATTTATAAGAGCCTTGGAATAGGCTTTTTTTAAAAGATACACCCTGCTGATTTCTATATATGAGTTAAAGGCGTATTTTGTATCACGGTAATCCTCTATAATAGAAAAAAAGGTATTAACTGCTTGATCATATTGCTCGTTCTTCATATATGAAAGGCCTATTTTATACCTTGTGAATTCAATCTTGTCTGATTCAGGGAAAAAATAAACAAATCGTTCGTATTCCCCAATCGCCCTTTTGTATTCACCATCTTTAAAATACTGCTCAGCAAAGCTAAGCTGTTTCTCTTCATCAACAATAAGTTCCATAGATGCATGGGCATGGAAAGCAAAAAGAGATAAAAAGATGACTGCAATATAAATATGTATTGGACATTTTTGATAATTGTCAGAATTCAATTTCAAGTTTCCGATTTCAAGTTTCATCACTTTTGCGTTACCCTTAGCACTTCCTCAACAGTGGTTACACCTTTTAATACCTTCATGGCTCCATCCTGACGCAGAGTCAGCATTCCCCTCTCGACTGCCATATGTTCAATGCTGTTGGAATCAGAGGTCTTTAATATCAAATCATTAATCGAGTCATCCAAAATCATCAGTTCAAAAATTCCGCTCCTCCCCTTGTACCCTGTATTAAGACAATTCTGGCACCCTTTGGCCCTGTATATATTTTCACCTTTAGCCATTTCAGGGGATAGCCCTATATCATTAAGTATCTCTTCATCAGGCATATATGGCTCCCCACACTCACTGCAAACTGTTCTCACAAGCCTCTGGGCTAATATTGCAATAACTGATGATGTTACAAGAAAGGGCTCTATGCCCATGTCAATAAGTCTGGTTATTGCGCTGGCAGAATCATTGGTATGGAGTGTGGAAAAAACAAGGTGCCCGGTCAAGGCTGCCTGGATAGCAATTTCCGCGGTTTCACGGTCCCTGATCTCACCTACAAGTATTACGTCGGGATCCTGGCGCACTATGGAACGAAGGCCATTAGCAAAGGTAAGGTCAATCTTGGGGTTAACCTGAATCTGCCCAACACCTTCCATTTGATATTCTACAGGGTCCTCAATGGTAATGATATTTATATCCGGGTTATTGATAGTGCTTAATGCGGCATACAGAGTTGTTGTCTTTCCGCTCCCTGTGGGACCTGTAACCAAGATAATCCCATGGGCGGATCTAACCAGGCCATCAAATGTATGTAATTTTTCCTCCGGCATGCCAAGGTCTGTAAGTCTCAGCAATACATTGGTTTTATCGAGCAGTCTAAGTACAATCCTTTCACCAAAGGCAGTAGGAATGGTAGATACACGGATATCCACATTTTTATCTCCTATTCTGATCTCAATCCTTCCATCCTGGGGAAGCCTCTTCTCTGCAATATTCAGCCCGGCCATAATCTTTATTCTGGATATTAATGTCGACTGGATATGCTTAGGCGGAGAAAGCATATCATAGAGAATACCATCTACCCTGTGCCTAATCTTTAGTTTTTTCTGATAGGGCTCTATGTGTATATCGCTTGCCTTAGCCTTTACTGCCTGGGATAACATCAAATTTACCAGTTTTATAATAGGAGCATCGCTGGTATCATCCAACAGATCTCCGGTCTCCTCTACAGCAGAAATAATCTTCTCGCTGTCTTCCTCATGCATATCCTGGATTACCTGTTCAGCAGAATCACTGCTTATATCATAGGCAAAATTAATAGCTGACAAGATAGAAGATTTAGTGGCAAGAGCGGTTTTAATACCATCCCTTTCTAAAATGATTCGAACATCATCCACAGGCTGGAATAACATAGGGTCATTCACTGCAATATAGACATCGTCAGGGAAAACAATCGGTATTATCCTGTATTTTTTCAGAAACTGTATTGGAATATGGTGTGTAAAATCCGTATCCATCCCATCTGTGGAAATGCCGGGCAATAATGCAAGGCCAAACTGTTCTCCAAGGGCCTTTAAAAGATCCTCCTCCTTTATTGCACCCCTCTGAATCAGTATTTCCCCTATCCTGCCCCCCTTCTCCTTCTGAATCTCAAGGGCCTCGGCAAGCTTTTCTTCTGAAAGAGTGCAAACTTCCTTTAGTATCTCGCCTACTAATCTATTTTTCATTATTTGATTCCCCTTATGTATAGATTAGTCCTTACCTTTACTACCCGGCCTTTCATACATCTTGATAATACCTTCCGTGATTTTATCCATTTCCCCTTTCTTGTCTTTATAGATCTCCCTGGCCTCAACGGAGTTCTCAACTATATGGGGTGTAAGGAAAATAAAAAGGTTTGTTTTGTTCCGGGTATTACTCATGGATTTGAACATCCATCTCAAGGCCGGGATATCACCGAGACACGGCACCTTGTAATTCCCCGCCTCCGTACTCTCGCCAATAAGTCCGCCAATGACCACGGTATTTTCATCCTTTACAATAACCGTAGTCTCTGCAGATCGATTCAATGTGGTTGGCCTGTATTCTTCAGCCCCTTTCTTTAATTTTATTACCTCTTGAAATATCTTCAGTCTTACAAATCGCTCCTGGTTAATCTGCGGGGTAATCTTGAGTGTTACGCCTACATCCTTGTATTCATAGGTCTGATATGTCTGATCACCGGTAGCCTCTTTTGTGAGATAAGGCACATTTTCCCCAACTTTTATCACTGCGTCTTCATTGTCCGTTGTGAGAATCTGTGGGGTTGATAATATATGCACATCAGAGTCCTTCTGGTATGCCTGAAGAACTGCGCCTAAATTAGGAAAAACAATGTCTCCTATTTGAATAGCCTCCCCTACCACACCCATGGAAAAACCGGATGGAAGCGAAGGCAGAGATCCTCCTACAGTCGGCGTTAATCCCCTTATGCTGGAATAATCGCCGGCGCCCCCTGAGCCGCTAAAAAACCCGCCTTTCCTACCCTGATACCCAAAGTCCTCCATCCCCAGCCATTCCACCCCGAGTCTGAATTCTTTGTCTACATTGACCTCCATAATCAGGGCCTCGATATAAACCATGGTTCTTGGTATATCAAGTTTTTTAACAATATCTTCAATTGCAAGGTAGTCCTGCTTTTTAGCCTTAATTATCAGGGAATTAGTAGCCTTGTCCGCAACAATCTGGACATCCCTGGATATTACCGGCGCCCTTCCTTTTTTTGTTGCCTTTGAATCTTTTGATGGGATAGCCATTAATACCTTTGAAAGTTCTTCGGCATTTGCATTTTTTAGATAATAGACATGTATATCCCCCTCGCCCCTTGGAATCTCCCTGTCCAATAGTTTTATCAGCTCTTTAATTCGTACAGCATTATCCTCCGTGGCCAGTATTATAAGGCAATTGGTTCTTTCATCAGCAACAATCCTGCTTGCAGAAGCTATGCCGGAAGGAATCCCTTTTTTAACCCTTCTCGTGGTCTTTCTGAAAATATTTGTCAACGATTTGGCCAAATCTGTGGCTGTTGCATGCTCAAGGGGTACAACTAATATCTCCTCGCCAAGGCCTTTGACGTCAATTTCTTTTATAATCTTAACGAGACGCTTGATATTGGAAAGTACATCAGTGACAATCAACATGCGGGTGGGCAAATACGATACAATAATGCTGCTCTTGGATATAAGAGGGGCAAAAATTTTCTTTAGATCGTTCGGACTGGCATATGTTAAGGGAATTAGTTGCGTAACAACCTTGTCCTCCGGGGTAATGGAGCCCTCACGAATTCTTGTTTCAATACTTTTCGAACGGGCATGAAGGGCAGGGATAATCTTTATTATATCTCCTGAAGGAACAGTCGTGTACCCATGGACCTCCAACACCGATTCAAAAACCTTATATGCCTCGTCAACTGATATCTTTGTTGGAGAAATAATGGTTACCTTGCCCCTAATCCCTTTATCTACGACAAAATTCTTTCCTGTTAGTTCACTGATAAATTTAATAAACAGAATAATATCCACATTATCAAAATCAATAGTAACGTAACCTTTACTTGCCACCTTCTTCTTCTTTTCAACTGCCTTCTCAGTCACCTTCTTTTTTTGTTTTACCTTCTCCTGCCTGCTGACTTTCTTTTCCGTCTTTTCAGGCCTTACAGTCACTTCCCTCTTAGATGGAAGGTTTCCTTGAGGAGAGACAGTTGTTACCCCTTCATCTCCCGAAAGCCTCGCCCCCATAACAGCAGAATTGCTCGTTACCAAAAAAAGACATATCCAGATAGATATGACAGCGTGTATATTTATGTTCCTGCTAAATTTCATAAGCCTTATTTCCTATATAATATAAGTTTCGATAATATCAGTTCAATAAATAGTGTTAACCATTTTTTACCTTTATAACAGTTGCTTAAAAAAACCCTCCTGCCTTTTTTGTTGCGCTGTTACGAAAAAGGTTTCGAATATTCATAAGTCATAGCACAAGGAATGAAAATATTAAATACCATTGCCTATATATCAGGACAGGGGAATCTCTTTTTGAATGGCCGCAACACACATAGCCTTAGTGTGTTTAAGGCATCCCTGTTTGTTTCTCTATGCAAAGGTAAGCAGAACCGTGTATTTTTTATGGTATTGCCATAAGAGAATAAGCTCTAAATTTTCCTGGGCGGAATACTTAATGTTATCTGCACCCCATGAAATGATGCATATTATTTGCGGCCATTCAAAAAGATATTCCCCTGTCATGACGGTCTTTAACTATCTTATTCGACCTATAAATTTCTTTCATTGTATTTTATTTTTCAGCGTTATTCACCGGTCTACCTTACTCACCATCTCCTATAATCTCTTTAAATCCCGGCAACTCCCTTATTTTTCCTAAATCCTTGTCCTTTTTGGCCCACTCCTTTACAGATTTATTTAGAAAAACCGCCTTTTTTAAATTTGCCAGACCCTCCATTTCCTGCCCATTAAGTGCATAGAGGCACGCCAGATTGTAATATGGGTCGGCATATGCTGGTTTCAATCTTACGGCATTTTCAAGGCTTTTTTTGCCTGCAGAATAATTCCCCTCCTGAATATAAATAACACCTATATTATTCAATGCAGGAACAAGCTCCGGATCAAGCATCAAGGCCTTCTTATAACATACCCTTGCATCACCAAGGCGACCATTTTTATGGAAAAACCGAGCCTTTTCATAAAAGTCATTGGCGCTTGTCATGGACTCTACAAATGGAGTAGCCGGAAATTCTTTTATTTTAGATACGGGCTGCGATGTTTTACCCCTGAAACCCAACCATGAATAAAGGGTAAAAGCAAGTAAAATTAACAAAGCAGGGCTTATCCATAACCACCTTCCTGACATAAAAACAGGTTTTCTCCCTGTCTCCGATAAAATTCCCTTATTCTTAAAATTTCCGGCATCCTTCTCCCCCTGGGCCCTTCTCAATGCTTCATTGATATAGCTCATCGTCAATTCCGTATCTGGTAAAACAAGGCCTTGGTCCTGGGGCCAACAATCCCGTCCGGAACCAGTCCTATAGACTCCTGCAGTTTCATTACAGCACGAAAGGTTAATTCATCATAAATTCCTGTTGTTTTAACAAGGTATCCTATATCTTTCAGGGTTTTCTGCAGCTCCGTCACCTCCTGTCCGCTAACACCTTTGACTAAATCCGTTCCCTTGTTTTCATATGGATAAATCCAGGATACCTTCCCTCCCCAATTATCTTTAAGGAAATCTACCGCCACATGCCTGTCTTCCCCATTTGCATCAACCAACACTACGCCATTGCCTGCCACGGAACGGATTGCAAAATAGAGGGGAGGTGAAACAGGTTTATCCATTTCATCACGCAAAAAACGGTCCTGGGTTTTAGATTCTGCTGAAAGCGCTATAAAAGGTTTTTTAAAGATACTAAGATTTTCCGGCCCTGTATAATATGAAAAAATTACTACCTGATTGTTATCTCCTCCATTATCATCTGTTGCCGCCTTTTCCTTAAAAAGCCTGAAGAGAGATAGAAGACTTGACTGTTCGTCTAAAAATAACGACGCCTTTTTTATATCTTGTGAAGACTTAAGTGCCATTATATGGCGATTAAAAAAGGTTGAAATGCCATCCCTGTATGTCCATAAAATAAATCCTGATACAATTATGAGTATCGCCAGGAATATTGACAAAAATACTATCTTTTTCCTTCGCCGATCAACTGCCCCGTATTCCGGCATTACACTGCCTTTAATATCACCAATGGCCTTCAAAACCGTTCCCTTGGATACGGCAAATTCATCCCTGGTATAGGCTATGAGCAGCGACCTGTCACAAACTGCATTAATCCTCCTTGGGTTTCCATGGGAATATGTATAAACCGCCTTGAATGCGCCGTCCGTAAACCTCAGCCCCCCTTGAGCTCCCCCTATTGTTAGCCTATGTTCTATATAGCTCTGTACATCCTTTTGATCAAGGGGGCTCAATTCATAACGAACCATAATTCTTTCGCTGAGTTGTCTCAGGGCCGGAGCTGCAAAAACCTCCTTCAATTCCGGCTGTCCTACAAAAACAATTTGAAGAAGCTTCTCCCTCTCAGTTTCAAGGTTAGAAAGCATTCTTATCTGTTCAAGAACCTTGTGAGACAGGTTTTGGGCCTCATCTATTAAAAGAACTGCATTTCCTCCTGAACTAAAATTTTCAAGGAGAAACTCATTAAGGATATCGCTTTGCTGTTTTCTCGAATCTATTGGTGGGCCAATATCTATCCCAAATTCCTTATTTATTGCCGATAATAACTCTGTGTCTGATAAAAACGAATTAAGTATCAAGGCGCTTTTAGTGGTATTATCTAATCTATTAAGCAAGACTCTGCATAGTGTAGTTTTGCCTGTGCCTATACCGCCGGTAATAACAACGAAGCCCTTCCGCTCGTTAATTCCATAAAGCAGGTGGTCAAGGGCATCTCTGTGATGATTACTTAAAAAAAGATAGCGAGGATCCGGTGTTAGATTAAAAGGGTTTTCCTTGAGGCCGAAATAGGATGTGTACATGAGGTCACTTACCTGAATTCGTAGTTTATTTTTTTCGACTTACCCCGTCTCCTTATCTGTAATTCTACCTGAGATGCTGATTTTAGCTTTGTATATATATCCAGCACATCATCCGGGCTCTTTATACTCCTTCCATCCACCCCCTGAACTACATCACCATTCCTTAGCCCCAGTTTTGCAAAGAAGGAACCTGCCTTAATACTTGAAATTGCTAAACCGTCCGGCCGGCCGTCCCTGAAATGCGGCCTTACTCTAACCTGAGATAATAATTCATGTACGTTTTTAAAAGAATCCTCTACATCTGATTTACTTAAAACTACCGTGCCATCTTTTTCAGCAGCAACCGATGGCCTATGCTTTGAGGCCTTTTTCTCAGTCCTTGACTTCCTATCTTCCTCTATAGTCAGGATTTCATCACGATCTCCAACCCTAAGGACTATTTTACCCCTGAAAATATCCTTTATTAAGGCGCCCTGAATAGTATCTCCTTCCCTGTAAAGCTCCTGTTTCTTTTTATTTTTTTCCTTAATCACTGCGAACGTGTTTTTCCGGTCACCCACCACTGTCCCTACAAGGGATATTTTTAATGAGGTATGCTCCAGGGTCTTAACGTCTATTATTTTTTGTTTCTCTTTGGCTTTATCCCCTGTGTCAGTTGATTTAAAAATATTCCTGTCTGTAATATTTCTGTAATAACTTACGGGAAATCTTTTATTGTGTTTCAGGTCTGATTTAAATAAAATTTCCGTACTGTCTCTTTCAATATTACCTATCTTCGCAAACAAAATTTTGTAAAAAACATCTACACCAATAAATATAGTTATAGACAGGGCAACGAGATTAAAAAAAACTTTAAAATACTTAGACATATTCTTAATTCACATCAGTTTATATTTAGGAGCGCCAATGGTCCCATAAATAGCAAATGAAATCTTTCCTTTATTCAGTTTATTTTTTATAAGCCCGATTATATCAAGGCCGGCGTTGTTGTTCTT
This sequence comes from Thermodesulfobacteriota bacterium, assembly GCA_034718555.1. Lineage (GTDB taxonomy): Bacteria > Desulfobacterota > DSM-4660 > Desulfatiglandales > B25-G16 > M55B121. The sequence continues at coordinate 380 of JAYEMW010000249.1, read as the reverse complement.
GAAAAAGCCTGAAAATATTTCAACTGTCCCTTTAAGGTCAATAACGCTCCTGGCAAACTTCTTATTTATTCTTATAGACCCGGTTATTTTACCTTTAAACACAGAACCTTTTAACTCGAATCGCTTAAAGTCTACCTTCCTATCTTTAAGATGCATATCTATAATAACATTATCAAGATCAATGGATTCTATTGATAAAACAGGAAGCGCCAGTTCTAAACTTCCATCCGACAATTCAAGGTTGGCCTCTCCAGTGCCATCCATAATGCCTTTACCTGACCCTCTGTAATTAACATATCCGTCCAAGATCCCATCTATATGCCTCCCCAATAATTCCTTCAGGTTCTTGTGGGCGCCGACTTTAATGTTCTCAAATTCAA
>JAYEMW010000248.1:0-2891 GCA_034718555.1 Thermodesulfobacteriota bacterium | reverse complement strand
TATGAGATTTGCTGTATATTGTATATAAATCAAATCGATTTCGACTGCCACAGCCTCCATCTCGTATAGTAAGATGAAAAACAGTTGCATCGGGGCTATAAATTATCTTGCGTCCACCATTTTTTAAACTTAAGGAGAAATTATAATCTTCCCCCCATGCTGTACCTATGAAATTGCTATCAAAAAGACCGGTCTTCAGAGCCCAAGCCTTTCTGAATGAGAAATTGCAACCGACCATTTTATATGCATCTCTTTCCACATTCCCCTAAAATTGATAATAAGAGATCCATTCAATGAATTCGCTCTTTATAAACGCAGGAGGTTTGTTTATAAACCGAGCTTCCAATTCCACCCTTCCTGTAACACCAACAATGTTTGGATCGCCTAATTAGATAATAAGCAAATTCCATATTGCAGGTTTTCATTTAAGCTTTCAGTATCTTTACATCATATTTGGATATTATTTCATCTCGTGTTACCAGAGTCAATTTTTCATAAACAGCTTGGGCAATCAACATCCTATCAAAAGGATCTTTGTGGATATTGGGAAGCTTTCCTGCAAGCTCGGCATGGTGTAAATTAATGGGAAGCGGAGCAAATCGATGCAGACTGATTTCTTCAAGCAGATTATCAGGGGTCTCAAGTTTGCCCATGTTCCTTTTGATGCCGATTTCCCACACAGAAGCAGCGCTTACAAAAACGATATTATCCGCATCAATAATCGCCTCTACAGCTTTATCAGAGAGCGTAGAATTGTTTTCAAGCGCCCATATTAATACATGAGTATCGAGAATAATGTTCATATTTAATCTGGAAAAATTGATGAGTTATAGAAGCTGTCGGATATTTCCTTATCAACCGCATCAAAATCATCAGAAATTTTCACCTTGCCTTCCCAGCTTCCACCGAGTTTGCGTGGAAAATATTTTTCTTTGAAAGCAGAAAGGACAGCAACAGGCTTTCCTGCCTTGCCTATAATCAAAGGTTGATCTGTTTCTCGAACTATTTTTATCAAATAGGACAAACTAGCCTTTGCCTCAGATATATTCGTAATTTTCATGACAGACTCCTTATCAAAAAAATATTGTGCATAAACTTAGTTTAGGCTGGTCTGGTCTAATTGTCAATGAGAAACAACACATGTGGGAAGAGAAACGCTCTTTAATTATTTAGTTGGCATTGGGGACCATAGGTATTGATTTATTGACATAGATTATCTCATTGTATATAAAAAATTATGCTATTATCAAGAAGTTTTTCACAGTGGGCAAATCTCTCTCCCTTTATGGGAGATTCTCTCTTTCTCTCCCCTCCCTTGATGGGAGGGGAAAAAGGGGAGGGTGTAATATAATATCAATATAATATCAAACTATCGGCCAATTTCTTTGAGCATTTTTCCAGTATGTTTATGACAAAGGTAAATTTTCACCCCTCTGGCTAATACCCGATCTTCCGCCAAGATTCCACGCAAGATTCCACGATTTTGGCGGGCAACGATTCGCAGATAACTTTCAACACAGGTTAGAGTAACAATAACAATGAAAAGAGAAGATGGTAGAGTGATCCGTATCCGAAAATCATCCAAAGCGAAATATTTACATTAATTAACCTATGATTCATTGAATTTACCCTATCAACCAGGAGGAAAAGAAAAAAACAATCTTGTAGTTGATTTAAATCTGTAGTGTCAAAATATGATTTATCTTGCACCTAACTATCTGATGTTACATAACTATTCTCTTTGGGGCATGAAGTTGGGCTAAGATCGGCGCTTCACCCTATAAAGGAGCTATTATTATGAAGCTTTTGTCAGGAACCCCGGCTAAAGGTCTCTTGGCCTTGTTGTATCCTATTGATATTTCAGCGCATATTTTCTTGTCTGGCTCCTTAACCTTACGGCTATGGGGTATTGCCCTGTCCTAAGTTCCCTATTTTGTGGTACAGTTAAATGCCCTAAAAACTGACCTAAAGCAATACCCTGAAGTTATAGCCTTGACATCGGGGCTATCTTATGGCATGTTGAATAAAAAATGGAGGGTAATATGCTGATTCCAACTAAAATTCAGATTGACAAAAGAAGTTACGAGTTCATCAAGCAGGCTTATAAGGAGTTGCATTACAAAAGCCTGAGCGAGTATATGCGGAAGGCTGTCCACACTAAAGTGGAAGAAGACCGCAAAAGGCTCCGGGAACTGAAAAGAAAAGCCGCCATGGAGATGATCGGCAGAGCGGTGTATGATAACATTTTTGAATCGATAGAAGGGGAAGACTTTGAAAACCGGTGACATCTATTGGGTAAATCTTGACCCGGCCATTGGGGACGAAATCAAGAAAAGACGACCGGTAATTGTGGTAAACGGTGGTCATGACAAGCATCTTAGGCTTGCCATTGTTATACCCGTTACTGCCTGGAGCCCGTATTGGGATGGAAACCCGTTTTTTGTTCCTTTGGAACCTGACTCAAACAACGGACTACGGAAAAAATCAGCAGTCGACTGTTTTCAAATTAGGGCCATAAGCCATAATAGATTTGTGGAAAAGATCGGAAACATCTCAAACAACGAAATCGACCTTATAAAGAAGTCAATTGCCTTAATTCTGGATATCGACCCAGAACACTGCGAGTAAACCCTCGATGTCTGAAAGGTCCTGCTTCCAACCTACGGATTACGCCTAATAATCTGGAACGAACCTCTTTCACATCCACTGTTCTACCTGCCTTACTATCTTCTAACCCAGCTTCAATCGTCTGACGTAGGAAATAGGAAATAGGGACGTTGGTTCCAAAACAACTTAAAGATATTTCTCTATCTCCGGTAGCTCGTCCGAAGAGGCCAAACGATTTACAGCCGAGGTAGTGATGCCAAGAGATCGCGCAACATCTGCTCCGG
>JAYEMW010000247.1:0-14791 GCA_034718555.1 Thermodesulfobacteriota bacterium | reverse complement strand
TTGCGCTAACTCTCTTTTTTTACGAAAACCTTTCATATCATTAACAATAGACTCCATTTTTTCTTCCTGGGTCTTTATCTTCCTTTCCAATTCTAATTTATCCTCTTTAAGGGAGATTACCAGGGAGATAATAGCATCTATCTTCTTCTCTAATAAATCAAATTGATCTAATTCGACCGGTCCCATATGATGTTTAATTTTATCTGTTTTATGTATTATATCTCTTCTATAAGGAAAGTCAAGCGATAAGAAATTCAGGGGTGCAAAAAGGGTGGGTAAAAGGGGAGGGCTATCTATTTAATAAAACCAATGAGGCGTAATATAAAAAAAATGACCCCGACTACCATACCAAATATGGCGCAAAGTTGGGCTATAAAAAACAAATAAAAAAGCTTTGTTTTTATCTCAGTGTCTCTTTTGTTGTTAGATCTACTTCTCCTTGTGTTAAGTTCGAGTTTACTGTTCATTGTTCCCGGCAAATATACTCTTCCGTTGTATTCTATAAGGACGAAGGATAACCGCTGTCCTAATGTTGTTTCCTTGCCTGCAGAGATGCCTTAATCTTTTTTAATCGCAAAAAGCTCTCTCTTTCTATTTCCTCCATCCTCATTTCTATGTGTTTGATGGTTGCCCGGAGACGAGGAACAACAATATATTCCAATGCATTAACCCTTCTTTTTGTCTTTTCTACTTCCTCTGCAATCCCCCTGACAGACTCTTCAACCTCTGCAAGTCTCACAATCGCCACAAGGGTATCTTCGAACCCTTTAGCAGTGTCGTCAATTTTTCCGTTCGTGCTAAGAAACCCATACCCTCTCTCGCTCATGCGCCGAATAACATTATCCGTCTTCATAATAGGAACATAAACGCCCATTATGTTTTTTGTTTTTACATCAAAATTTATATCCCTTAATGTTATCCGGCTTATTTGATCCAATTCCTGAGATCCCATCAAAACCTCGGATATGGATAAATTATAAAAGGCGTCCTTTAGTTTTTCCTCTACATCGCTTTTTGCATCCTTATATTTTTTAATAACAATCATAAATTCAGAAACAAGGGCGTCTCTTTTTTCCTTCAACAGCTTATACCCTCTTTCTGCAAGCTTCATCCTCTTTTTGAGCTTTAACAGCTCCATTCTCGTTGGCTTAACATTTTGTAAGATATCTGCCATTGACTATTCTCCTGTTTTCGCTGGAGAGAATTGTTTATAATATTGTTTAACGTATTTTTCATCTATCCTTTTCAGTTCCCCCTCAGGAAGTCCTGACAAAAGTTCCCATCCCAGGTTAAGGGTTTGTTCAATCGTCCTGTTTTCACCTGGCTCCTGTGCCACAAATTGTCCCTCAAAAACATCTGCAAATTTTAAATTAAACCTGTCTCTTTCGCTTAGGGCCTCTTCGCCTACTACTGCCACAAGGCTTCTCACATCCCTCCCCTCGGCATAGGCAGAATAGCACTGGTCGGAGACGCCTAAGTGGTCTGCTCTTGTTTTTCCTTCGCCGATTCCCTCATTCATTAGACGGGATAGGCTTGGGAGAACGTCGACGGGAGGATAAATTCCTTTTCTATGTAATTCCCTAGAGAGAACAAACTGCCCCTCTGTAATATATCCTGTAAGATCAGGTACAGGGTGTGTGATATCATCATCAGGCATAGATAATATGGGCATTTGTGTAATGGAGCCTTTTCGTCCGGCAATTCTGCCTGCCCTCTCATATATCGTTGATAGATCCGTATACATATACCCTGGATAACCCCTTCTTCCAGGGACCTCTTCACGGGCTGATGATATTTCCCTCAGGGCCTCACAGTAATTAGTCATATCGGTGAGTATAACCAATACATGGGTGTCGTAATTAAAGGCTAAAAATTCGGCGGTTGTAAGGGCCATTCTTGGGGTGATAATCCTCTCTATGGCTGGGTCATCCGCAAGATTTATAAAGGAAACTATTCTTTCCAGTGCACCGGACGACTCAAAGCTGTTCATGAAAAAATTTGCCTCCTCGTGGGTTATTCCCATGGCAGCGAATATTACCGAAAAGGGTTCCTCTGAGCCCAACACAGTAGCCTGTCTTGCGATTTGGGCAGCTAAATCATTATGGGGCAACCCGGAACCGGAAAATATTGGAAGCTTTTGTCCTCGCACCAAGGTATTCATGCCGTCAATCGTTGATATGCCTGTCTGAATAAACTCATCCGGATAATTCCTTGCCGTTGGGTTGATGGCTGCGCCGGTTATTGGCAAACTGGTCTCCGGTATAATGTCAGGTCCCCCATCAATCGGTCTTCCCAAACCGTCAAATGATCGACCTAATATCTCCTTTGACAAAGAAATGCGCATAATGTCCCCGGAAAACCTAACCCTTGTCTGGTCTGTATCTAATCCCCTCGTACCTTCAAACACCTGGACAATGGCCAAATTATCTTGTGATTCCAGAACCTGGCCCATCCTGTTGTCGCCTTCGGGTGTCCTGATATGAACCACCTCTCCGAATGCTACGCCCTCCACTCCTTCAACAATCATAAGGGGTCCTGCAACCTGAGTAACAGATCTGTATTCCCTTGATTTTAAATCCTTTTCTTTATCTTTCATTGTTGGTTCCTCAAAGATTCAAATTCACTTTCAATGGATTTTATTAATTCCTCATATCTCTTGGAAAATTCCTGGTTTGGCTCATATTTCATACGAGCTATCTCATCCTTTACCTTCAATGTTGTTATGCGGCTTGCCACAATGCCTGAATCAATTGATTTTTTGACCTCACTGTAAAATTTCATGATAATTTTTAACATTTGAAACTGTTTCTCTTTAGGACAATAAGAATCAACCTCATGATAGGCGTGTTGTTGAAGATAATCTTCTCTAATCATTCTTGAGACCTCTAAAAGCGCCCTGTCTGCTTCCGGTAATGCGTCTTGACCAACAAGCTGAACAATCTCCTGCAACTCGGACTCTTTCTCTAAAATGGCCATCATCTCACCTCGGATGGTCAAAAAATCCTTGCCGATATTTTTATCATACCAGTTTTTTACAAAATCAAGATAAAGCGAGTAGCTTGTTAACCAGTTAATTGCGGGAAAGTGTCTTCTGTCAGCCAGGTTTGTGTCCAATGCCCAGAATGAGCTGACAACCCTTAACGTGTTTTGTGAAACCGGTTCGGAAAAATCACCTCCAGGTGGTGACACAGCGCCAATAATAGAAACTGAGCCCTTTCTATCTTCCTTGCCTACGGTTATCACGCGGCCGGCCCTTTCATAAAAATCAGCAAGTTTGGTGCCAAGGTAAGCAGGAAATCCTTCCTCTCCGGGCATCTCCTCCAGCCTTCCTGAAATCTCTCTTAAGGCCTCTGCCCACCTTGACGATGAATCAGCCATTAAGGCTACGTCATATCCCATATCCCTATAGTATTCAGCAATGGTAACACCCGTGTAAATAGACGCCTCCCTTGCAGCAACAGGCATATTTGAAGTATTGGCTATCAAGGTTGATCTTTCCATCAGTTTCTCGCCAGTGTTTGGGTCATCTAACTTTGGAAATGTCATCAAAACCTCTGTCATTTCATTTCCCCTCTCACCACAACCCACATAAACAACCACTTGCGAATCTGCCCATTTTGCCAACTGATGCTGGCTGACAGTTTTACCTGTTCCAAAGCCTCCAGGGATAGCAGCCGTTCCTCCCTTTGCTATAGGAAAGAATGTGTCATATATCCTCTGGCCTGTCAGGAGGGGCTCTTCCGGATCAAGCTTTTTCTTTAATGGCCGCCCTATCCTTACCGGCCATTTCTGCTTCATTTTTAATTCAATTTTCTCTCCATTGTCATCGAGTATAGCTATAACCTCATCAACCGTAAAGCTTCCGCTCTTAATCTCCACGAGCTTCCCTTTTTTTCCTGGCGGTACCATTATCTTATGGGCTATAACCTTAGATTCATCAACCTCTCCTAAAAAATCTCCCCCTTCAAGTTCATCGCCTTCCTTTGCAATAGGCTTAAAGCCCCACTTTTTTTCAGGGTCCAGGCTAGGAACGTCAATGCCCCTACCTATAAAGTCACCTGATTTATCTTTTATCCGGAGCAATGGGCGTTGAATTCCGTCATAAAAATTGGTAATAATCCCCGGTCCAAGTTCCACCGATAGCGGAGCGCCTGTCCTTACAACTTCTTCTCCCGGCTTAAGCCCGGTAGTATCTTCATATACCTGGATATAGGCTAAATCCCCAATTAACTTAATGGTCTCTCCCATTAAGCCTTCATTGCCTACTCTGACGACCTCATACATCTCACAGCCTCTCATCCCCTTGCCTATTACAAGCGGGCCGGCAATGCTCTTAATTTTGCCTGTATTGCTATCTGTCATAATTTCCTCGCTATTATGCTATTTCAAATCCAACAGTTCTCTTAATAAGCTCTCTCATAGGGTCGATTTTATCCGCCAAGGGGCCGTTACTATCTGGAATTTCCAAGATGATAGGCATTATCCCTTTTTTGAATCTATTTGCCTCTTCTATTTCACCCCTTAACTCCTGGTATGCCCCTTCTGTAACCAATAAAATCCCTATACCAACGTCAAATAACCCCTTGATAATTTCCCTCGTGTTTTTACGTTTAATCTCGTCTATCAGAAAGGCCTTTCTAATGCCGGCAAGCCTGAATCCAAGTACAGTGTGTATATCTCCAATCAGGGCTATTTCCATTATTTCCTCATTAATGATTCTCTTATTGTCTCTTTGTCCAAATTTACCCCGGTACTCCTGATAATAGCCAAGAGCTTCTGAACCTCCATATCCTTAGATATCAAGAATCCTATAAGAGGCCCTGCCCCAAAGGGCTTTTTCTTTCTAATTTCGTCCGCCTTTTTTGTTATTAAATTATCAAGCATATCTTCAAAGAACAGAACAGATCCTGTTTTTTCATACTCTTGTTCAACGCTTGCAAGGGGCTCAAAATATACAGTATCCTCTAATAAGGGTATAAGCTCCGAAATGTTTTCTTCATCAAAAACCGGCAAAATTTCCTTTAGCAATGGGCATTCCGGGATTAGAAAAGCGTTTATTTCTTCTAAGGTCATGTTATTGCTTTTCGCCCTTAAAATAATTTTTAGGTTTTGCGCCTCAACACATCTTTCAACGAAATCTTTAAATTCTTTAATGCCTTTTGCCTTTAAAATACTTTGCCATAAATACGCCCAATAAATTTTATCTAAGGTAGATTCTAAAAAATAAAGGTTTTTCGTCTCATTATATTTTGCCAGGACATCGCTTAACGAGTGATAGGGGGTTTTTTCTAAAAGAGCGACAAAATCATCCATGCTCTCTACGTCAAGAAGTCTCGTAAAAAAGCTAAGGTCCATTTCACCACCTTCCACTAAGGAATTCATGATTAGCTCTTTTCCTAAATCTCCATGTATGCCCCTCATAATTGTTCTTAAATTGATTACATCCCACTTTCTAAGGATAAATTCTTGTAATTGCGGTGCGCCCTTAGGAATAATGCGTGATATTTCCCTTCCCAGGTGAGAATACTCTTCTAAAACCGCCTTTTCCAATTCCCTTGAATCGTTCAACGCCCCCTCAGAGAAGTAAGGAAAATAATCCGTTCCCTCTAAAAGAGATAGTATCTCTCCTGGTGATGCACAGCCCCATAGATCATCCCATTTATGGGAGGAAATAAACTTCCCCTCTTTTGCCATCACCTTTGCATTGACATAGAGGTATGAAAGAGCTTCTCTGATCATATGCTGTCCCCAAAAAGTATCTTGGCCACTTCAACCCTAATGCTCTCTCTTAGCCTGTCCAGTTTGGTCTCAAGGGTATTGTCAACTTCTACAGATTTCTCTATGTCCCTGACAACCGCACCTCCTAAAAACTGCATGGGTTCTTTAGATAAAGACAGGCTTACGTTTCTGCCTGTTCCCTTTTTCACCAACTCCCCCGCTTCTTCCAACATGGCCTTGCTAAATGTTTTTAGGTCGTTTTTATTTAAGGCCAACTCCATATTATTTCCATCTAAAATCTCTGAGCCGGAGGCTATTAGATCAAACAGTATGCTCTTATAAACAAATTTATCTTTCTTCCCTTTTTCGGCTAATTCCTTTAAGAACTCTTTGCCATCTTCAAATGATCCGGCAATAGCCTTCTCCTGAGAGTCCATCCTCTTTCGTCTTACCTGGATTTTAGTCTCTGCAATTATCCTTTGTTTCTCAAGGGAGGCGGCCCTTTTACCATCCGATAAGACCCTTTCCACCTCTGATTTTGCCTTTTGACGGGCGGTGCTTTTTAGCCTGTCCGCTTCTTCTCGTGACTTAAGCAGCATCCCGGAGATTTCTTTCTCTGCCTCCGCCTCTATATGGGATATTATATTTTCAACCCCTTTATCCGACATGATTCTCCTCTATATAAGTAGAATATGTTATCAACATATTTTCTTTAAGCGCCCATAATCTTGGTGCCGACAAAAATAAGAATAGCTATAAGAAGGCCAAAAATTGCAAAGGTTTCCGCCATAACGGCAAGCACAATAGCCTGCCCAAAAGTTTCCGGCCTTTTTGCTACAGCCCCCATACCGCTTGCGGCAATAGCTCCCTGAGCTATGGCAGTAATGCTGCTTAAACCAATCACAATACCTCCTCCAAGGGCGGCATATCCCATTCCCAATGGAATTTCCTTTACAGCTCCTCCCAGAACGCCTACGCCTATCAATATTAATACAGCGCCTAAAAAGCCGTAGATACCCTGTGTTTGAGGGAGGGCCTGGAGCACCAGCACAGGACCAAATTTTTTAGGGTCCTCTGATATAACGCCTGCTCCTGCTATTCCAGCCAGCCCAACTCCAATTCCAGAGCTAATAGCAGCAACCCCCATAGAAACCGCTGCGCCCATTATTGCCAACACTAACCCTGCTGTTAGTTCCATAAGTACTCCTCCCTTTTATTTAATCTCTAATGTTTCAAACTGTTTATTAAGAGGTGCAAACTCAGCCCCCCCGCTTTGGTAAAACTTTGTAAAAAATTCTACATAATGTAACCTTAATCCATGGACGAAACTGCCCATTGCATTAATAACAAAATTAAATATATGTCCTACTAAAAAGACAATGACGGCAAAAATTATACCTATAACCCCAATCTTCCAAAGCATTGAAGAAAGCACATTAACGGTCATTGCAATCCCTGTTGTGCATAAACCTAAGGCCATAAGCCTTGCATAGGAAAGCACATCCCCCATATATCCGGTTATTTGAAACATGGCCATAGCCTTGTGTCCATATAAAAGCAAAATAAGGGAAATTATAATAAATATAAGGCCAATAACGTTAAAACCTATAACATAGAAAAGAATGCCCGTCTGAGCAAACAGAAACCAGAGATTTTCACCTATTGCGTTCTGGATTTTTCCTCTTTTGAAATTGTCCACAATCTGTATGACAACACCGATATTTACATGGGCAAGTCCAATGGTGAGCGCTATCAAGAGAAAGGCTGTTACCCCTACCATGGGGTCAAATATCTGCACGGCCTTTAAAAAGGAAAGCTTAAGCCCAAAATCACCAAACCATCCTCCCGTCAAACCACCTATAACAAGTGTGGCAACCCCTGCTGAGCCAAAAACAATACCGCCGTCTTTTATCAATTGATTATATTTACCGCCGCCCCTTATCAACAAAAACCCCAAAATAAAGGCCATTATTCCGTACATTGCATCTGTCAACATGATTGAAAAGAAGAGAAGGAAACCAGGAACCAGAAACATTGTTGGGTCAATGCCGTTATAAACAGGCAGGCCGTAAAGGCGGGTTAAAAGCTCAAAGCTGCGGATAAACTTAGGGTTTGTCAGTTGAACAGGGACATCATCGTTATCCTCAGGGTCCGATGTTTCTATAACACATGCATTATGGCTGACATTTTTCATTTCTGAGACGGTTTTTTCCGCCATATGTTTAGGAACCCAGCCCTCAATAATTACCGCGCTCTCCATAGAGGCAAATTTACTTTGACTTTCCTCTCTTTGCCTCTCAGTTATTAACAGCTCCTGGCATATTTTAAGCTTGTCTTTCCATTTTTTAGAAATGTCCCTTATTACTACCTCTTTATTTATCCTCTCTTCACCTAATAAGATCAATTTCTTGTTGATGGAGTCTATTGCCTGGTTTGGTGTACCTTCCAGGCCTTTTATATCTATTCTCTCCCAGTTCAGACGACGAAGATTTGTCAAAATCGAAACAGTTTCTTCCTTTAAACAGACTAAAACTGCTGCTGTCTTATTATCAGGCGTCTCTTTAACTCCAAGATAAAATGTGTTACTGGTCAGATCTTTTAATCGCTCTCTTAGTTTTTCTAAATCTTCATTTGGTGCAATTCCTAAAATAACAGAAGAAAACTCTGTTTCCCCAACATCACTTAAATCTATCTCTAAAGATCGAATTAGGTTTAACGATTTTATCGTTTTTTCTAATTCATTAATCTCTTCATCAATTTTTTCTACATCACTAACCGGGCCTTCTATTTCTCCTTCAATTTTTTCTAAAACACCATCAACATGCTCTATCAGTTCTTTGCCGTATATCTCTCTGGTCTTAATTTTTCTTGGAGGTGAAGGGGCAAAAACTCCCTTTATAAAACCTTCTTTCTTCTCCAAATCGTACCTTCCAAAAAGATCCAGGAATCTATTAACAGAAATGGTTTGCGCGGCAATTTTTCTAATAATGGAGGATGGGGGATGGGGGTTTAGCAGATCCTTTAACACCGGATCAGTTAGTTTCTCCGCAAAATCTGTAAGGTGAACAGTCCCAAGCTCTTGTAGCTTTTTTATTAGTTGATACCTGTACTCCTCTAAAGCGAGTATCTGTATCTTTTTCATCCGTGTTGGTCGTAGCATGATTCTAATCCAATACTGAATGTAAAATAAATTCCTTGGCCTTTTCCAGGTTCTTTTGGGCCTCTTGCTCGATGTTCTCAGTCTCTTTTTCCCAAGTTTCCGCAATAGACCGGCACTCTTGCTTTGCCTCTTCCACGGCATTGCTTATCATCTTCTCTACCTGGTCTTTAGCGTCTTGTCTCTTGTCTGTTACTATCTTTTCGGCCTCTTTTTTGGCATCTTCAGTTATTTTAATCGCCTCTTTTTTGGCATCTTCTATTCTGTTTTTTATATCCGTTTCTGCCTTTTTTATCTTTTGTAATGATTCTAAAATCATCCTAAACCTCGCCTAAATGACTAATTAAAATCTGATTTATTAGGCTCTATGTATAGAGGCTGATATTCTTGTGCCCCTTACCTAACCCTGGCTCTCTGTGTAACTACTTGTTATTTTAAAACTGCAAGCCCCTCGGTTTTTTTGACTATTGTTGCAGCGCCTTCTCCCGTCTTTTTGCTTAGATCTTTCATCTTGCAGTTTCCCTCAAATATAACGCCTTCCTCTATGATTAATTTCGGGGCCTCTATGTTGCCGAATAGCTTGCCTGGAACATTTATTTCTATTCTGTTCTCTGCAAAGATATCGCCGTGAACTTCTCCGTTTATTATCATATCGCCAACATGTATCTGGGCTTTTATAATTGCACTTTCTCCTGCTATTAAGGTACCATCGGAAAAAATTTCCCCTGATAGTCTTCCATCTACTCTAACCATACCTGTAAAGGAAAATTTACCCTCAAATTCCGTATCCTTTCCTAAAAATGCATTTATTTCGTTTTTTGATTTTTTCATTACAATATCCAAAGTATTTACATTAACAGCGGCTTAATAACATGACTTCATAATTAATTGCAAGCAAAAATATATTGTTGAGATTATTTTTTTTAAATGATTTCCTTGTAGGACATTTTGTATTATATAGTTTAAATAAAAAAATGAATCTCTCTTTTACCTTGACAACATGGTCATGCCATGATTAAAAAACTAATAAACAAAAATAGATAATATCAAAAAAGGTCAACTTATGAAGCGAACATTCCAGCCGAGTAATTTAAAAAGGTCCCGTACGCATGGGTTTAGGGAAAGAATGAGCAGTAAGGGCGGAAGAGATGTGTTAAAAAGAAGACGGGCTAAAGGACGAAAGAGGTTGTCCGCCTAACCGATTGGGTTATATCTATAAAAAATATGTATATATATTGTCTCTTGTAGGTCTGTAGAAAAAGGTTGTTCACCCTAAATAAAAATGAAAAGTTATTAAAAAGGGCTGAGTTTGCCACCGTAAACCAAAATGGAGAGAAATATTATACGAAAAATTTTTTAATAATCATAAAACCAAACGGTTTGGATATTGCCAGGTTAGGTATAACAATCAGTAAAAAAGTGGGAAATTCTGTAACAAGAAACAGGATTAAGAGATTGATAAGAGAGTTTTTTAGACTTAACAAAAAAGAAATTCCAAAAGGGCTCGATATGGTTGTTGTCGCTTTAAAAAAATGCGATAAATGCAGCCTTTTTAATATTAAAGAAGAGTTAGGGGGCCTATTACTAAAAAATGATAGCCTCGCTTCTTAAACCACGAGTTTATGCGCTGTTTTTAATTAGACTCTATCAATTAATTATATCACCATTTTTGCCAACCTCTTGTCGTTTTACGCCAACATGTTCCGAATATGCCTCCCTTGCCATTAACAAATACGGTATATTTAAAGGTGGATACCTCGCCCTAATCCGGATTCTTAAATGTCACCCGTTTCATCCTGGAGGATACGACCCCCTTAAGTAAGGACCTTATTTGCCGGTTGTACATAAAAAAAGACTAATATTATACATATTGTTGTGATTTATCATATTATTTAATCAGGAATTTATTTATGGATAAAAGAACACTGTTGGCCTTAGGACTGTCTTTTCTTGTTTTTCTTGCATGGTCTTTATTGTTCGGCCCGGAACCAAAAAATACGCAAGAAGACAAAAAATTGGCCAATGAAACGGAGGAGGCCCAGCCTAAGCCAAAGGAAAAATCAATACCGTCAGTTACAAGGCCTGCCATTATTGTTGAAAATGAAAAAAACTTTAAGGACATTACAGTTGAAACCAACCTTTACACCGCAGTATTTTCCGGAGCCAGTCCGCTTATTAAGAGTTTTAAATTAAAGAATTATTTGTGCAGCCTTGAGAAAGATTCCCCGTTAAAAGAATTAATTAATACAAAAAATAAAGACGGTAGTGGCTTTAGTGTCGGGTTCTCCGGGCAAAACGTCCCTCTTCTCAATACATACCAATACTCATTTAGCGGCCAAAATATCAATATTCGAGAAGGCGGCAGGCCGGAAGAGATCATTTATAGATGGTTATCCCCTGAAGGCCTGGAAATTCAAATAAAATTTATATTCTATGACGATAATTACAAAATAGACGTATCTGCCGTTATAAATAATAATTCTAATTATGTTGTTAACAATAATCTTTCCTTGAATTTATCACATTTTCCTGCGGGTAAAAGCAAGAGGTACGGTGTTTTTGAAGGTATGGGTATTTTCTTAAATAAAAAATTAAAACAGGTTAATGTTAAAAAAATCAAGGATAGTCAATTTTCAGAAAAAATATCCTGGGTGTCCTATGAAGAGCCATATTTTATAAAGGCCATCATGAATGAAAAAGCTGAAAAAGCCTCCGTGAAAGGCATTACCCTTCCTGATGGGGAAATAAACATATCTTATATGCCTTTGTTAACCGTTGAACCGGGAGAGAAGAAAACAAGTGGCTTTATTCTTTATTTTGGTCCCAAGGATATCTCTATTTTAAAGTCTTTACACAACCACCTTGAAAAATCTATACATTTTGGATGGTTTGATATTATTGCAAAACCAATATTATATACTCTTCGTTTTTTTAATAAGTATGTCTCTAATTATGGCGTTTCCATTATTTTAATCACTATCATTATTAAGATATTATTCTGGCCCCTTACCC
This sequence comes from Thermodesulfobacteriota bacterium, assembly GCA_034718555.1. Classification (GTDB taxonomy): domain Bacteria; phylum Desulfobacterota; class DSM-4660; order Desulfatiglandales; family B25-G16; genus M55B121. The sequence goes on along the minus strand of JAYEMW010000247.1, from coordinate 2,904 downwards.
ATAAAAGCTATCAATCCATGAAGGAAATGCGAAAACTTCAACCAATGATGGCAAAGATACGGGAGAAATATAAAAACAATAAGCAGGAAATGCAGAAACAGCTTATGAATCTTTATAAAATTTATAAGATTAATCCAATGGGAGGCTGCCTGCCAATGATAGTTCAAATACCGGTTTTTTTCGCCCTCTATAGAGTATTGCCAGGCTCCATCGAGTTAAGGCATGCCCCTTTTATGCTCTGGATAAAAGATTTATCTGCGCCTGACAGGCTCTTTTCCTTTCCATTTGAAATCCCGTTTATGTCGCCTCCATACGGAGTTCCAGTGTTAACCTTAATAATGGGGGCATCAATGTTTCTCCAGCAAAAAATGACACCAGTTGCAGGGGACCCGGCGCAGGCAAAAATGATGATGTTTTTGCCTATTATATTTACATTTATGTTTATTAATTTTCCCTCCGGCCTTGTCCTTTACTGGTTAGTAAACAATTTACTTTCTATAGCCCAACAATATAAAATTAATAAACAAGTAAGTTGATACTTTGTTTTTATAAAAAATGTCCTATTTGTTCGCTTAACCGTTTTTTATTTACCTATTACCCCGGTAAATAAAATAACGGTTTATCTTTCCAAAAACTTAAGGACCACATTCACAGACTGTTTTTCTGTGTAATAATATCAGGAGGAATAAATATGCCAACTATAGAAATAGAGGCTAAAACAACTAAAGAAGCTATTGAGATTGCGTGTAAGCATTTTTCATCAACAGAGGATGAGTTAAATATTGAAATTTTAAAAAACAAATCGATCAGTATATTTGGCATTATAGGGAGCAAAAAAGTTAAAATAAAGGCAACACCAAAAACAGATAATAGCCCTTTATTGATTGCCAGGGATACTTTAAAAAAAATAACCTTACTAATGTCCGTGGACACTGAAATATCGGCAGAAAAAAAAGATGGTAATATTTTTTTAAATATTCAGGGAAATAGTTCCGGCATATTGATCGGATACAAAGGCAAGACCTTGGAGGCATTAGAATTTATTGTTAATAAAGCGGTAAATAAGGCCTATGGAAAAAAGATAAGGGTTATAATTGATTCAGAAAATTACAAAGAAAAAAAAGAGAAATCATTAAAGGAACTGGCATTAAAAATGAGTGAAAAGGTTAAAAAAACAGGAAAAGTAGCCGTTATAAATCCAAAAAGCCCATATGATAGGAGAATAATCCATTTAGCCCTTAAAAATGACTACGAGGTGCAAACCAGAAGTAAGGGTGAGGGTCTGTTTAAAAAAATATTGATTATTCCAAAATAAAAAGAAAATGTAGCCGGTCTCGGCTTGAAACTTGAAATTGGAAAATAGAAATTTGATAGGGATGAAACGAGTTTACGAGTTGGATGTTTACAAACCGGCGGAAGAGTTATCAGATAGGATCTGGTACGACTTTGACAAGTGATAGCCATTCAAAGTAATAGTTGAAAATCTCGGCCCAAAATTATATGCGTTCATCAACAGTACGAAAGCATGAAGGCCAAATTTCCAATCCCGCCCTGCGGGACTATTTTCTAATTTCAGTGTTCTGTGAACGCTTACCTTTAATTTATGTATTACAAAGATGATACCATTACTGCTATTTCAACGCCAATAGGTATAGGTGGCATAGGAATAATCAGGATTAGTGGAAATAATGCTGAGAATATCGCAAAAAAAATATTCAAACCAAAAAACCACGTAAAATCTTTTAAAAACTTCCGCCTTTATTTAGGGTATATATTTGATCCGAAATCCAATATCCCTGTAGATGAAGTGCTTCTTTCTATTATGCGAGCCCCTTCTTCCTATACCAGGGAAGATGTTGTGGAAATTAATTCCCATAGCGGTTATATAATCCTGTCAAACATACTTCAAGTTATTCTTCAAAGGGGAGCAAGATTAGCCGAACCAGGAGAATTTACTCTTAGGGCCTTTTTGAACGGTAGAATTGACCTAACCCAGGCAGAGGCAATTATTGATCTTATAAACGCTAAATCCAGCACATCACTAAAACTTGCAACAGACCAGCTCACAGGGGGTTTCAAAAAACAAATTGAGAAAATTAGCCGGGAAGTAACTAATATGATAGTTGAAATAGAGGCCTCAATAGATTTCTCTAACGAAAAATCAACTACAATTTCAAACATACGCCTTATAAAGTATATAAATAAAAAAATATTACCACCTATTAAGGAAATAGTAGATTCTTATAATCAAAGAAAATTACTATATGAAGGAATCAATGCTGCCATAATAGGACGAGTTAATGTGGGTAAATCAAGTATTTTAAACAGACTTTTACAAGAGGAGCGTGCTATTGTAACACCTATACCAGGCACAACGAGAGATATTATAGAAGGTGTGATTAACGTTAAAGGTATTCCTGTTAAATTTATAGATACAGCGGGGCTGAGAAAGGTTAAAGGAAAAATCGAAGAAAAAGGTGTTAATTTAACAAAAACTCAAATTAAAAAGGCCGATCTAATACTTTTGGTAGTTGATTATAGTAAGCCTTTAAATCAATATGACCTTAATTTATTAAAAGAAATTAAAGAAAAATCAGCTATCTTAATTATAAATAAAACAGACATGCCTGTAAAATTAGATAATAAAAAGATAGATTCTTTATTTGCAAATCTCCCAAAGGTTAAAATTTCCGCACTCACAGGGGACGGTTTTGTAAACCTTAATCGAGTAATATTCTCAAAGATTATGGAAAATCAAAAAAACGTAAATAATAACTCTCTTATCCCAAATTTAAGACATAAGGTAATATTAGATAATGCTATTAACTTTTTAAAAAAAGCATCAATAAATCTAAAGTATAATATTCCATTAGAAATTGTGGCGGAGGATATATATCAGGTAAA
>JAYEMW010000246.1:0-2899 GCA_034718555.1 Thermodesulfobacteriota bacterium | reverse complement strand
GGCGAATCTAAGATCAGGGATACATTTTTCTCCTCTGCCAGGGATCTCAAAATATCTATTGACTCGGCAGCTATATCCTTCAAATAGATATCCTTGAAATTCTCCGACATCTTATCAGCGTCAAATATCGCAAGACTAAGCCACCTTCCAAGAAGTTCCAGCATCTCTCTGAGTCTAATATCAGATCGCTCAATCATTTCCTTTGCCTCCGGAGAAATATCACCGGCCATACCGCCGAGGATAACCTCTAAGTACTGAATAGTAGCTGCCAGAGGCGCCCTAAATTCATGGGAAACCAGGGATATCATATTTTTTCTTGTCTTCTCCTGTTCCAATCTTAAGGCCTCACTTTCCAGGAGAAGTCGCCTTCTCTCTAAACCCCTCGCAACGATAACCCGGATTTCATCAGGGGTAAACGGCTTAGGAATAAAATCGTATGCGCCCTTTTTCATTGCGTCTATGGCAGAAGATACGGTAGCGAACCCTGTTATCACAATCTTGACTATATTTGGGTCTATATCTTGTATCTCCTCCAAAACCTCAATTCCGCTTTTACCAGGCATCTTTAAATCAACTAAAACGAGATCTGGAGAGAATGGTCTTAATAACTCTAATCCTTTATCGGCATTTTCAGCGCTCTCAACAATATACCCCACCTTAACCAAGGCCTGGGTACAAGAGTCCCGTATAACCTCTTCATCGTCTATGATTAAAATATGTTCTTTATTGGCCAATATTTACGCCTCCGGATTCTTCTCTCATCGCTGAAATATTCTACCAGCGAACAAGAAATAGTTAATTTTTTTCCAATGTCTATATAAGTTGCCTTATCTTTTCCAAAAGCGACTTAGCGCTAATAGGTTTTTGAGCATAGTCATCAGCCTCTAAATATTCGCCATCTGTTTCAGGGTTGAATTTCAGTCCTGTTACTTCTGTAACAGCAGTAATTATGATGATGGGTATACCCTTATAGCGATCATCATGTTTTAAGTCATAACACATATTAAAACCATCATCATACTGCTCCATCATGACATCCAACAGTATCAAGTCAGGCAATCCTTCCTCAATTTCATTCATGCCGCTTTTCACATCCCCTGCCAGGGTCACGGAATAATCGGCGTTTTTTAATATCTTTTCAATTGCTGCAGCATAATCAGGATCATCGTCAACAATAAGAATTCTTTTTTTTTGGGCCATATTTCCTCTCTTTTTTTACTGATTTATTCTAATGCCCTTTTTGCAGATAAAAGGCTAAATAGTTTCTGAACAAAAATATATGTTCAGCAAATGACCCCGAAGCTTCGCTCCAGGGTTATATATGAAAAAACTTATAAGTTTCATAACCGATTAATCTAATTGCTAATTTTTAATTGATAATTGCTAATTTTAACTTGAGTTTCTTAGGAGGCCTCTCCTTCAAGAACCTTTTGAATTGCGTTAATAAGCTCATCAGGCGTAAACGGTTTATTTATAAAAGCGGCCGATCCTTTTTCAGCGGCCTTTTGTATGGTATCCGTTGTGTCATATCCACTCATTACTATAACAGGTATATCCGGCCATTTTTTCTTTACCTCTCCCATAAGATAAAGACCATCATGCTCCGGCATCATAACATCTACAAGCAAGAGGCTGAAATCATCATTTTCCATTGCCGCAAGGGCCTTATCTGCACTAGGAACAAGGATTACATCATAGCCTTCAGACTCTAATACTCTCCGGCAGCTATCAAGAACAATGCTTTCATCATCAACGACAAGTATTCTCATTTTATTCACCCTCCCCCTCTATTGGTAACCATATAAAAAAACGAGTGCCCTTGCCGAGTTCGCTTTGGACCCTTATAGTGCCTCCGTGACGTTGAACAATACCGAATGAAACCGCCAGCCCAAGGCCCGTGCCCTTGCCTATCTCCTTAGTAGTAAAAAGGGGCTCAAACAATTTGTCAAGGTCTTTTGGCGCAATCCCTGCGCCTGTATCTGCAACAGTAATCTCTACGCCCTTTCTGGAGGAATCGCCTGCAGATAACCCAGTGGCAGTGTATAGATTAATGTTTCCACCTGTAGTAGTAGCATCAAGGGCATTTATAATCATATTCAACAACACGCTCTGTATCTGACTGCGGTCTAATGTAACGGAAAGTAAATTATCACCTTCATTAAAATGTATACTCACACCTTTTAACAGGGCCTGATTTTCTATCAATGAAATTGATGTTCGTATGAGGACATTTACATCGGTCGGCTCTCGATCAAGCTTTGTCTGTCTTGAAAAATCAAGCAGACCCTTAACAATCTTCCTGACCCTCTCAGTGGATTCGGCAATTGTTTGAAGGTCTGAGCGAATGTCATCTTCTAAATCCTTCCGCCTGAGCAGCATGTGAGTATAGGTCAAAACCCCGGTGAGGGGATTATTGATTTCATGGGCAACACCCGCGGCAAGCCTGCCGACACTTGCCTGTTTTTCAGACTGGAGGAGTCGATTTTCGCTCTCCTCCCTTCTGCGCCTGTCCCGTTCCTTAAGGGAAGTAATCATTTCTTTAAAGGTCTTCTGGAGTACACCTATCTCATCCCTTGATACAGGGCCGATATCCGGTGACAGGATTCCCTCTGAAACCTCGTTGCTTGCCTTTATCAATCGGTGTACAGGCCTCATTATCTTATCAGCCATGATATAGCCCAGACCAATGGCCAGTAATATACCGGCTATAGTTATAAGTATAAAGATTGAAATGGCATTCCGGCGCATGTCCGCATACTTGGCCTCAGGTAAACCTACATAGAGCATGCCTACCCTTTCGCCGAATATATCCTCGATTGGCTCATATGCCGTAATATGCCACTCATTTACAACAAAGGCACGGTCCGTCCACCTCTCTCCCTTATCAAGGACATTTTCC
>JAYEMW010000245.1:0-2912 GCA_034718555.1 Thermodesulfobacteriota bacterium | reverse complement strand
CGCGTCCATATATTCTTCTTCAAAAATCTTTGCATACTGGCCGCCTTCTTCTTCCCCGGATTCGTTATAAACGCGGTATTTTGCCACTTCATCTATAAAGAAAAGAGTCAAAACCTTAATGTCTTTATGAAACAAAACCTGCTCTTTTTCAAAATGGGCTTTAATCGCTTCACGAATTTGAATGCGCCTCAAAGCGGTTTCATTAATATCCCCAACAGCATCGCCAGCCGTTAACTCCACGCCATTGGTAAAACTGACAGTATCTGTAATGGCATTAATATCTGTAATAACAAACCCTTTGTATTGATCCAGCCCTGTAGAAAGATCATATAAATTATCGCCTTTTCCAAGTCTGCGAATAATACGCTTAATGCTGTTTTTTTGTTTGATTTCCATCTCAATCCGCGCCACTGGACTCTGTTTCGAGATTTCAATGGATTCCAGATAAAGATAAGCGTTTGTCCCGGACAATCCCTTGACAGATATACCCCGAACAGCTATTTTTTTGACAAGTTTCTGATTATAAGCATCCAGTGCATCCAGGCGGTATATTTTATTGTGGATAGTTTTATGGGTTGCGGAATAGCGGAGGATCATCATTGGATCAAACTTCTTTAAGGAATCCAGAGTTTTTTTCCCTTCCATTTTCTGCGGTTCATCCAATATTAAAATAGGATGATTTGCCTTAATAACATCTATCGGCTTTCTGCTTTGAAAGTCATCTAATTCTTCATAAATACGCCGGGCGTCTTTACCGGTTGCATTAAATGCCTGGACATTGATAATCATCACGTTAATCCCGGCATCTGAAGAAAAACTCTCAAGATTATGCAGTTGTTTGGAGTTATAGATGAAAAACTTAATCTTTTTACTGTAACTTTCCAAAAAATGCTCGGCGGTTATTTCAAATGATTTATAAACACCTTCTCGGATAGCTATGCTGGGCACAACAACAATAAATTTATTCCAGCCAAACTGTTTGTTCATCTCAAAAATCGTTTTGATATAGCAATAAGTCTTTCCTGTTCCGGTTTCCATTTCCGTATCTAAATTAATAGGAGTAATTGCACTCCGGACCAAGCTGGAAGAAACAGGCAGGTTCTGCCGTTTTTGTACAGCCTTGATATTCTCTAAAATTTCAAAGTCATTAAGTCTAATCTCAGGATTTCGAAATCCTGCCGCAAATAATTCCTTTTGTTTTTTGGTTCCAGGATCTATACGATATCTAAGCCTCTGCCCGGGCGGCTGGCCCTTAAAGCAATCTATAACTGATTGTACAGCATCCGTTTGAAAGGCTTGATGTTTAAATTTTAATTTCATAGCCATCCTCTTGCCAGACTTAGTTATTCGAAAAATTCGAATAACTGAACCCTCCGTTATTTTTTAAACTGCTTTACATCTTTGGCGATCTTTTTCCCCTCGGATTTCAATCTACGTTCCAATTTTTTAATATCCTCTTCCGGCGGCAATGCTTCAGGCTTAATATTACTCTTTGCCAGCAAATCACGGACATCCTTGTTATTCTTAACATGCTCATTTGTAATATTTCTCTCACCCTTCAAATTATTCTTTTTGGTGTTAAATCCGGTGATTTCAGCAGCTAAATCTTTAGCTTTAATCGTAATGGTCGGCAAAAAATCAGCTAGCGGCCTGTTTTTCGGCATGCCCAGTTTCTGTTTCATTTCCAAAGTGGTGTGCCCTCCGAAAAGGGTCCGATCTCCATGGCTTCGCAATCGCGCGAAACCTTTACCGTCAACGCCGCGTTCATAGACAATTCCTGAAAGTTCGGACTCCGTATCAGCTAATTTTTTACGCGCCCGCATACGTTCCGCCAAAGCGATACGCTCTTCCAATATTTCCTGTTTCCGTGTCTGAATGGCGAAATAACTCTGGGCAAAGGCAATTTTTTCTTTACGGGAATCACCGTTTTGAGCTATCAGATAACAGGCGTAGCGGGTAAGCATAATATCATCGATTTCCCGTTCGCTTCCGGAACCCAATTTGACCATTTTGTTGACATCAACGAAATGGTCAGCGATATTTTGCTTGGAATTCAAGCAAGCTGTTTTAGCCTTTTGAACAACTTGTAAAAAATTACGCCAATCCCGATAATCCAGTAATTTCTGCAAATCACGCGCCATCCAATACTCAATATCTTTTTGAGTATACGCGGACTCTTCAAACGTTTTGTTCAATCGGCTGACAATTTCTTTTTTCATAATTCTTACTCCTCATATTGTTTTAATCTCCGTATGAGGCGAGGCAAGTTTAAAAATCTGCTCCACATTAATTTTCATGCTGTCATCTTTAAAACCGGCATCACGGAATACCACCCGCAAAGGCTCTCGCTTAGCTAACTCCTTACAAAAGTCTTCTGTTATCTCACCTTTTTTTACAAAACAAGCCGCCAGGGCATTATCACTGACAAAAAACACATCATTGCCTGCTATCTTTTCTTTTAAAATCGGTAAAGATAAATCCACACCCCAATCAAGAAGCACCTGAAAAAGCAAATCCTCATCTGTACGATCAGGCTTAATGTTATCTGCCATTTTGAAAAGTGTGTCCTGTGAATAAGCATCCGGGTTATAATAAACATCCTGCATATTTGAAGAATCTACCTTTAAGACACGGAAGCCTACATCCAAACCGCGAATGGACGCTAATGCACGCGAATTATTATTGTTTTTATTGTCTTTATTTACGTTCATTTGCGTTAATTCGCGGTTAATTTTTTGACCAGCTCGGCGGATGCGTTCTTTGCCAATATCGGCTATGGTTTTATAGCCTGCCTTATACGCTTCTGATTTTTCATCGCATCTTTCTGGAATCTGAACCATAATGTATTTCCTTTTACCGCCGTCATCCGCATTCAACTGTAAGACTGCGTGTGCCGTCGTCGCAGTTCCTGC
>JAYEMW010000244.1:0-2944 GCA_034718555.1 Thermodesulfobacteriota bacterium | reverse complement strand
ATGTAACTTGGTGAACCGAATAAGCCATTAACAAGAGTTGATTCACCTTTTTTAATATATGCAATACTAAAATCCGTTATCTTCACATGGCCTGCAGAACTTAATATAATATTAGACGGTTTTATGTCACGGTGAATTACCCCGTGCTCATGGGCATATTCGAGGCCTTTGCATACGCTGAATACAATCTTCAACACCTTTTCCAAGGGCAATAAATTATCGGGGCTGCAGAATTTCTCTAACATAGGACCATCTATATATTCCATTGTCATGTAACAAAGGTCCTGATGAAGGTCAGCATCATAAATGGTTACAATATTGTTGTGAATCAGCCTCCCTGCTGATTGCGCCTCTGTAAAAAAACTCTTCTGGTATCTTTCAAATTCACCAGGGTTGCTGCCTTGTGGAGGGCGGTAGATCTTTATTGCTACATTACGTTCAATGTATGGATCCTTTCCGAGATAAACATACCCCAGGCTTCCATGCCCCAGTTTCCCTAAAATCTCAAAACGTCCTATTTTCTTTACATTGTCTAAATCCAGCATGGGATATTACCAAAAATTTCAAAAGCTACTTGTCACTAAAAATACTACCATTTTCTATTTAATGTCGCGGGCAAACAATGACTTTATATCAAGCTGATTAATCATGTCTGTAAATACCTCGCTGACAACTATATGAGCCTGATTTAAGCCCGATATTCTAAATTTTTGACCTTCCCCCTTGAACTTTCTCACCACTGTTTCTGCATTTTTAATAAATTCAGCATCGTAGGATATAGCTGCAATCCATTGACGTCCATCCAAATCAAGGATAAATTTATTCAGCTTAATGATCAACTCCGGTGCGTCCGGACTTGACTTATCTAATAATTTTAGACCATTATTTTCCAGGCTGAAGGCAAAGGCTTTTCTAAAAAGAGACTCTATGTCATAAATTCCGGCAAGATATTCCCCGCTCCCCTCTTTTGAAAGGATAAAGTTAATATTTCCTGAATAATTTTCATACAGTTTTCTTGCACCCTTTCCTATAATCGTCTTGTCAGCCCTTTTGTCCACAAACTGGAAAAACACCTCATTGCCCTCTAATATATTTGATTTTGGCATAATTTTGTACGTTACATCAAGGGTTGGAATAGTGGCACATGAAACAAATAGGGCAAAAAACAGGGGAAAGGCAAGCTTTAGCCAATTAAACAATATTCTCATAATATTCCTCCTTATTAAAATAATGTATTATAGACAATTGCGATAAACTATTCTATTAAGAAGTATTAACAAAAAAGCAATTCTGTCAAGGTAAAATGGCACAAAAGATAAAAGATATAAACAACATTATTCGGAAAAAAGACAGGGATCTTTTTAAAGAGGCGTGGAATATTGCCAGAAAACATCATGGTGACTCTTTTACCTTCTACCTCCCAGGCATGATAAGGTACGGGAGCATGAGAGGACTGTATCCTGCTATTTCATTAACCGGGAATAGTTGCCGGTTGTTGTGTGAGCATTGCAAAGGCATGCTCCTTAAGCCTATGATTAAGGCATTTGACCCGAAAGTTCTTTTAGAAAAATGTCTCAATTTAGCAAATTCAGGCCGGATAGGAGTTCTTTTAAGCGGGGGCTCTGATCGTGAAGGAAAATTACCCTGGGAAAAATTTTTTTCAACGATACGTAAAATAAAATCTGAAACTAATCTATTTATTTCCGTACACAGTGGATTCGTTGATTCTAACCAGGCTATAGGCCTAAAAGAAGCCGGTGTAGACCAGGCCCTGATAGATGTAATGGGCGATGAAGAGACTGCAAGAGAAATTTATCATCTTGAAGGACTCCATCAGGTAACAACATCTCTGGACAATCTCTTTAAAGCACGCATTAGTGTTGTGCCCCATATTGTTTCCGGGCTGATGTACGGCAAAATTCAAGGTGAATATCAGGCGCTTAGGATTATTAGAGATTACAATCCAGATGCGGTTGTTATTGTTGTGCTTACACCGTTAAAAGGGACGCCAATGTCAAACGTTTCACCCCCCCTGCCTATTGATATCGCCCGACTGATTGCTTCCGCCCGTTTGATAATGCCCCATATCCCCATATCGCTTGGTTGCGAGAGGCCACGAAACATGGAAGGGCAATTAATGGAAGAGATGTCTATTTATGCAGGGGCTACAAGAATGGCCATCTGGTCTGATAAGACTGTTGAAACAGCCATAAACCTTGGATTAAAACCACTTTTCCAAAAAACCTGTTGTTCCGTGCCATACAGAAAAGAGTCGACTACTATCGGCTAAAGACGATATACCCCGGAAGGTTATAAATTGCGTGTTTTTTGGTGAGCAATGAACATCAATAGCTGCGTTGTTCAGGGCCATTAAGAAATCACAATTTGTGGCCTTCCGTGTTGTAACTATTTTGGGAGGCCTCAAAAAGCAAATATCGATAGCACTGAAAGTTCCAATATATCATCCTATCAGTTCCTGAATCGCCTTTAAAAGCTCTTCTCGTTCAACAGGTTTGGCGAATGTACGTTTAGCGCCTAACTTTTCTGCCATATGTAAATATTCCTTTGGATCGACTCGGCCACCTCCGGAAATGGCAATGATCTTCACATCCGGAAAGTCTCGTTTGAGTTCCATGATCATTTCGATACCTTCCTTCTCCGGCATAACAATGTCTGTGATGATAAGATCAGCCGGGTTTTCGCGATAAAACCTTATCCCCTCCTTGCCATTGGAAGCGTCCATTACCTCGTATCCCTCGTGCTCTAAAGTCTGTCTGAGCATATCCAGTATTTGAACATCATCATCTATGATAAGAATACGTGCCATTTTCTCGTTGCTCGTTTCTCGTTTCTCGTTTCTCGGTGCTCGTTGCTCGGTGCTCGTTGCTCGTTGCTGGTTGCTCGTTTCTGGTTACTCGTTGCTCGTTGTTTACCCGCCAATCTT
>JAYEMW010000243.1:0-2945 GCA_034718555.1 Thermodesulfobacteriota bacterium | reverse complement strand
CTGGTTTTCTTTGATGGTCATATTGTTAAAGATGTCAGGACAGTGGAAACAGATATAAATGAACTGGGTCGAGCAATTGCAGGCAAAGCTTGATTTATAAGAATGTCAGTGAACATAAACCCTAAAATATTTTTTCGATATAGCCGTGAATTTTCAGTAATCTTGATTGGCTTGTTTGCTTTTACTTCACTGATACTTTTTGTTGCAGGCGCCCCACCTTTTGCCGCTTACTATCAAATACTAAAGGGATCATTAGGCTCCTGGGTAAAGCTATCCCATGTTATAACAGTCTGGATACCCCTTACAATTTGTGGATGCGGACTTTTGTACACCTTCAGAATAGGGCTATGGAATATAGGCGTAGAAGGCCAAATGATTATGGGAGCAATATTTTCAACGGCAATTCTGCGTTTCGACATAGCTGCATCAATGCCATTTCTTTTTATGGGACTGTCTTTCATGGCTGGAATAGTAGGCGGAGCTTTATGGGCTATGATTGCAGGATTTCTGAAGACAAAAGGCGGAGTTAATGAAATTTTTGCCGGTTTAGGGATGAATTTCATGGCGCAGGGAATAGTGCTTTGGCTGATATTTGGTCCATGGAGACGTCCTGGAGTAGCCTCCATGAGTGGGACTGAACCTTTTTCAAGGGAGTTATGGCTTTCTCATCTTTCTTTTATAAGAATTTCACCGACAGGCCTTTTTTTTGCGCTGACCGCTATCTTTTTTACTGCATTAATTTTAGGGTATGCACGCATAGGGTTAAATTTGAAGGCAATCGGCAGTAACCGGAATGCAGCCTACCTGTTCGGACTGAAACCAAATAGATTCATGATTTTTGCCATGGTTTTTGCAGGGGGATTTGCAGGGCTTGCGGGCAATATACAGGTTACAGGCGTTTATCATCGTCTTCTGCCTGCTATATCAAGCAATTATGGTTACCTGGCGCTCTTAGTGGTTATGGTTGCTAATTACAATGTGTGGATTGCCTCGGCAATCGCCTTCTTTTTTGCCTGTTTAAACGTTGGTAGCATTCAATTGCCCATGATGCTTCACCTTGATTCATCTTTAAGCGGTGTAATCCAGGGGACACTTGTAATGGCAACCCTTGCAATTTACGCATGGAGGGTAAGGGCAAAAAATATGAGGGAATACACTTAGGGCCGTGGAAATGGATTTGACATTGTTATTATCCGGTGTAGTTGCAGGCGCTGCGCCTATCTTGCTGGCAACCCTTGGAGAGACAATCACTGAAAAATCAGGAATTATTAATCTCTCATTAGATGGATCTATATTATTGAGCGCCATGGTAGCCTTTGCCGTGGCCCTTAAGACAAATAGCATAATAAACGGCTTTGCCGCAGCATCTATTGTAGGCGCAAGTGTGGCCGCTATAGTTGCTTTTTTTAGTGTTTATCTCAGGCAATCCCAGGTAGCTGTTGGATTTGTTTTGACACTCATGACAAGGGACCTTGCATATTTTCTTGGCAATCCATATTCAAGAATAATTGGGCCACAGGCAATCCTTCACCCAATACCATTTTTAAGTGATATTCCATTCTTAGGGAAAATTATTTTCAGTCAAAGCATACCGGTATATTTGAGCATGATCCTGATCGGGGTATGCTGGTGGTACATATACAGAACTCCATTAGGCCTTGAATTGCGCTCTGTGGGAGAACATCCAAAGGCATCCTATGCAAGGGGTATTGATCCCCGGAAGAGGCAAATGTTTTATGCAATTTGTGGAGGCGCGCTTGTAGGTCTTGCAGGCGCTACCTTTTCTCTTTACACTAAACCCGGGTGGGGACGGCCTCAAGGTGCCGAGGGAGCTGGATGGATTGCCCTGGCATTGGTGATTTTTGGGGGGTGGCACCCTGTAAGGGCAGCTATGGGGGCATACCTCTTTTCTTTCTTGCAGGTTATGGGAATATATTTGCAAGGGTGGGTTCCGTCTGTTCCCGCACAGGTTTTTCAAATTGCGCCCTTTCCCTTAATGATTTTTACACTTTTATTAATGTATCTCGTCCGCAAGGAATCCGTGCTTCGATGGGCGGAAGACAAAAAGACCATTAAATCAATACTCAGGGTCTTTTCCGAGGCAGCTCCCGCAGCCCTGGGCAAGCCATACTTAAAGGAATAATTAGTGCATGAACTGGTTTTTCGTTCAGACACTAATTAGAAAACTAAGCTTAAAAGGCTCTTTCCCATTTCAAGCGGGTGAATTCCCCTCCCTTGATGGAAGTATCTCTCTTTCCTTCCCCTCCCTTGATGGGAGGGGATTAAGGGGAGGGTGCAATCAGCCTAAACGGGCATGCCTCAATTCAGCAGCCATAAATGATAATTAATAAAACAACTTCAGATTATCACAAATAAATTGACTTTATCTTCAAATTATCATATAGAAAGTTATGATCAATGATAGAATGATAAAAAGAATTCAAAAATTAGACATTCCACCAAGCCGTTCGGCGTTTTTATGGGGACCAAGGAAAACAGGGAAAACCACTTTGCTGCGACAGTAGTTTCCAGATGCATGCTGGATTGATCTTTTGAATTACGATTTGTTTCTTTCTTTAAGTCAAAGACCTACTGTTCTAAGGCAGATCCTTGAGGCTCAAAAGTCAAAAACGGTTATTATTGATGAGGTTCAGAAAATACCTCTTCTTATGGATGAAATTCACTGGCTGATAGAAAATATGAATTACCAATTCATTCTATCCGGTTCAAGCGCTCGTAAACTTAGACGGGGCAAGGTTAATTTGCTTGGAGGAAGAGCATGGCGCTTTGAGCTATATCCATTGGTCACAAAGGAGATTGAAACAATCGACCTAAATAAGTCCCTTGTTTCAGGATTCCTTCCTTCACACTATCTTTCTCCTGATAGCTCTATGGACCTCAAGGCTTATGTCAATGACTACCTCAAAGAAGAAAGTGTCTCGTTA
>JAYEMW010000242.1:0-15059 GCA_034718555.1 Thermodesulfobacteriota bacterium | reverse complement strand
ATAATGTCATTAGCTACTCTCACAACTAAAGGGCAAGTAACAATCCCAAAAAAAATCAGAGAATCTCTGAAATTGCATACTGGCGATAAAATTGAAATTATTGTCACTGAAAAAATGGAAGCCATCATCAGGCCCGTTTCAAAAAAAGTTGATGATATTTTTGGCAAATTACACAAAAAAGGCAGAAAAGCTTTGTCGATTGAGGCGATGGACGATGCCATCAGAAACAGAATGAAGGACAAATTTAAATGAAAGGAATTGACACAAATGTCCTAATTCGCTTTTTGGTAGGCGATGATGAGCAACAAGCAAAAAAAGTTTATAATGTTTTCAAAAAAGCCGAATTAGACAAAAAAGAGCTATTTGTCCCATTGCTCGTAATGCTCGAGTTAATCTGGGTTTTAGAATCAGTCTATGAGATACCAAAAACCGAAATCTTGGACGCTATAAGTGAACTGCTCTTAATGCCAATATTAAAATTTGAACGTCAGTCTATTTTACAACTGTTCATACAGGCCGCACAAGGGAATAAATACGATCTTTCGGACCTTTTAATTGCTTATTCTGCTAAGTCACAAGGTTGTGAAACAGTGATTACTTTTGACAGGAAAGCATCAAGATTAAAGCTGTTTGAGTTATTGAAATGACCAGTTAATAAAGCTGGCGTGCTAATCGAGTCGCCTTTTGTCGCGGGGTTGGTGACGGGTCAAGGTTGGGCTTGTTGGGTGGTTCGGAGAACCCGCGCGCAGCTTATCTCCGGTCCGTTAACACTAAAGGAGAACTATTATGGCTACACTACCAGAAAAAGTAAGTAAAGCATGGGAAGAACGGGAAGGTCCCATCATTTTATCAACTGTAAATGGAGATGGAATTCCTAATGCTATGTACGCTACCTGCGTAACAAAATTCAGCGAAGCTACTATAGTGGTTGCGAATAACTATTTTTCTAAAACACTGGAAAATATACTTGCAGGCAGCAAAGGATCGATTCTTTTTATAACAAAAGAAGGGAAATCCTATCAGATTAAGGGAAACATTGAATATCACAAAGAAGGTAGTATCTTTGAGGATATGAGAAAATGGAATTCTAAAAAGCATCCAGGTCATGCTGCAGCAGCATTGAAGGTGGAAGAGGTCTATACGGGAGCAGAGAAATTTCTATAGGTATAGCGCCTTCAGTCTACGCTAAAAACCAGCCGGCTATGAAGTGGTAGAGAAAAAGTGGACACATTTCTAAGGAGTAATTTATAATCTGACAGGAGGTGTTCAATGAAAAAGAAAAGAAATCCGTAAGCGTTCACAGGTTAAAAGTTTTCCCGATGAAAGCGGGATTCAGGGTTTGCCTTCTTGCCTGTGCGATGCACCTGTCTGCGCGCAGCGCACAGGCAGGTGCAGAAAGGCCTTTAAGTAGGCAGTACATGATGGTACATCACGGACGCTGACAGGTTAATTGAAAAATCCTGAAGTTAAGCCTCTTAGGTTCCCAAGTTTAACGTTCAGGCTTATGGATTATGTCTTTAGGTATTGAGCCTTGAGCCTGTGAACGGTTACCTATATTGTTTGATACTTCGTGTTTCGATATTCGAATTTTTTAGGTCTTCCTGTGATTTGATGACATGATAAATTGCTAAAATCAGGGACAGAACTTATGAGACACGGTACTATACCCAGGAAGGTTATTAATATGCGTGATACTTTATTTCTTCAATTCTATAACAAAACAAAAAGTGGCTATTTTGATCTGTGTAATGGTTTTTCAGACACCTATGATCTGTGTAAAAGCAAAGGCGATTTCTACTGGACCGAACATGAGATAGACCGTACAAAATGGTACTTAGATGAGACATATCAAAACAAAGAATTGCCCATCAATAAGGGCACAGTCTATATAAGCGCTATCTATATGAATCATTTGTATCAATCGTATGTATGGGCAAAAAAATATCCGAATATCCGGTTTATAGTAGGCGGTCCTATTGCAGCAGAAAGACGAATCGATGAAAATGGATGGCATCCTGTTTATGTAAAGGTTGACAGTCATGATATGTTGCCATCGAATTTGGAACTAACCGGAAGAAGTGTAGAAGATTGGTTTGAGGTTCCAAACTTTTCCGGAAAATGGAAGGTTGATGTGCCTGAATTTGTGCCGGATGACAGCCGTGTCTATTTTTCATATACATTGGATAACGGATGTTATTGGCATAAATGCGTATTCTGCAACATTGCCCTTCATGCAAGGGAAGTATTCAGGAACAGAAAGGACATGAAATATGAGTTTGCAGATATGGAACATAATGGACATAAAATAGTACGTTTAAATACAGGATCTATAACAACGAAATACATAAGAGAAGTACTGCCTGTGCTGCCA
The DNA here is from genome assembly GCA_034718555.1 of Thermodesulfobacteriota bacterium. GTDB lineage: Bacteria > Desulfobacterota > DSM-4660 > Desulfatiglandales > B25-G16 > M55B121. The sequence continues at coordinate 12,688 of JAYEMW010000242.1, read as the reverse complement.
CGGAGGGATGACATTGAGTACCGGCTGTTCATGAGATCTGCTAAAGCGGAAAATACAGCTTTAAAGGAAGTGTTAAGTGAGTATGGTGACAGATTTCCGAAACTAATATTGGGTTTTGGTATGGAGTTCCCAACTAATCGTATGTTGAGATATGTTGGCAAGGGCTGTAATACGGGTGAGGTGTTAGAATTTCTTCGTTTATGTCATGAAAATAAAATACATATTAATTCGAATTTCATATTAGGTTGGAACAATTTGATCGAAGATGATATCAGAGAATTAGCAAATTTCATGGACAGTGTACCTGATAATTCTATTATTTCATTTCAAATAAGATGGCTTTTTGCTCATCCACACACAAAGGTCCATGACACCTATAAAGGCAAAGCTATCAATTTGGGTCCATTTTATGAGGGTTTTCGAACTGAAATAAACGAAAAGCAAATGGAGTTAAACAGGCAAGCAGGAGATATTATTAGCCGATATAGTAGCATCAAACATTACAGAGTCGAAGGTATGGTAAATATCAAAAAGCATTTGCAATAGAATTGATGCAATCGTTTATGAATATCTTTTGATGCTCTATTCCCCAGAGCATGATTTGGTGCAGGACACAGGGCACGTCTAAGCGGGCTTGTCTTGACATGGTACATCATTTCCTTAAAGATTAGCGCTTTGTAAACTTAATTTGTAACCAGCGTTTTTCCCTCTTTCTCTTTACCCCCAGGGTGTTTAAGCCCGACTCTGTTTTTTTCCTTGAAATAAGCTCTGTATATCCCTATACTCATTTTTCGATTATTATCTATAATGTTTTTTCATACCTGTGCAAGTGTTATTTTGCTGAACAGTCATAATTCAAAGGTCGCTGATGTTAAAATCAATAGGTAAATGGCTTAAGGTATATGAAGATGAAATAGGGCTTTTTATATGGACTGCTCTTCTCCTTTTCTTGATACGAAACTCTGCCGTCCTTTTTAACAATTTTGCTGAAACAACATTTCTTAAAAGATACGGGGTTGAATATCTGCCCTTAGTTAACATTGCAAACTCTATCACCGCTTTTTTTATTATGGGCATTTTTGCGGGGTTCATGGGTAAGCTTCCCGGAAGCCGCCTTTTAGGGTATATGTTCCTGTTTTTTGGAATTACAGTTGCTGGAATGCGCTTGCTTATCCCTTTTGGCTTTGATCTTCTTTACCCTATTCTATTTGTCATGAAGGCTCAATTTGAAGCGCTCCTTTCCCTTGTTTTTTGGAACTTTGCCAATGACCTTTTTAACACAAGGCAGTCTAAAAGACTATTTCCACTTGTAACTGCAGGTGGTGTAATTGGGGCAATTACAGGGAGTTTTGCCACCCCTTTTTTAGCCAAGGCCATATCCCTTGATAATCTCATGCTTGCATACCTTGTCATCTCTCTATTTGGAGCAATGACTGCTAAAAGAATGGGTACTCTTTTTCCTGCAATCCTGCTGTCTGACAAAAAGATAAAAAAGGGAGAGAAAAAAAATACAATCATAGATGAATTCAAAAAGGTATTACCCCTTATCAAAGAGTCAAGTTTATTAAAAATACTTATTATGCTGACCCTAATGCCTAACATTGTCATTCCAATTATGAATTACCAATTCAATTTTGCTATAGATCAGGTCTTTGCGACAGAGGGGAAAATGCTCGAATTCTTTGGCTACTTCCGTGGCGTATTGAATATAGTGAGCCTGATTATACTTTTATTTGTAGGAAGGATATATGGACGTTGGGGTCTTCCAGTGGCGCTAATGTTTCATCCCTTCAATTATATGGTGGCATTCATGGCATTTCTGCTGCGTTTTGATATTTTTTCCGCTATTTACGCCAGGATATCTATAAATGTGCTCAGAACAACAATAAACAACCCTGCCAGGGCAGTGCTTATGGGATTGTTTCCTAAGTCCTATAGAACCGTGATTATGCCCTTTCTGAGGGGAACTGTGGTAAGGGTAGGCATACTTGTCGGCTCCGGTTTTATAATGGCGTCTGAAGGATTAATTCATCCCAGGTATCTCTCTGTTGTGGCAGCCATATTTACAGGGGCATGGATTGTCACAACTATTAAACTCAAAAAAGGGTACCCGAAAATTCTGTCCGATTTAATTTCAAGGGATATGATAGATCTGAAGTCTATGGAAGAAAAGGATTCAGGCAAAATCTTCATGGACAAGAATGCGCAATTTCTCTTAATTAAAGATTTTTTATCGGCCCGCGGAGATGCATGCCTTTGGTACGCCCACTTGCTAAAATCCCTTTCAGTGAAAAATCTGGATGGCCTAATCCTTCAGGCTCTCAAAAATCAGGATGATAAGACAAGGTCGAGGCTCATATCTCTTCTCCCACCGGAGTCAGGAGAAAAGGCCGTTAATGTGTTGGCTGAATTGGTTGACTCGGAAAAACCGGATTTAACGGTATCCATTATAAACGCAGTAAATAAATTCCCCCCCAACATTTGCTCAAACTTAAACCTAAAAGTCTGCGAGACAATACAGTCTCCAGAGGTAAGGGCATATGCAGTAATTGGTCTATTTAACCAAAATCCCAAAAAATACGGCAAGATTATTGATTCATGGTTAGGCTCAGAAGATACAACGGAAAGAAAGGCAGGGGTTATTGCCGCAGGCGGATCAGGAGATAACTCTTATATTTTAAGATTAAAGGATTTATTAACTGAAGAAAGCAATGTGCCAATATTGCCTTTTATATTTAAAGGACTTCACAACCTTGGGGCTGAAAATTTGAATACATTGGCCCTCCCTTATTTCTCTCATCCCCTGGAATCGGTCCGTTCAGCGGCCTTGGAAATATTTGAGATAATTGATGATGAATCCCTGAAAAAGGTAATCAAATTAATGGGCGATTCCTCAGAAAAGATAAATGAATCGGCAAAAACCAAAATTGAGACATCTTCCTATTATAACGCCGTTGTCCTCGTTGAGTCTCTTACTACACCGCAACGTAGCATCAGGGAGGGCATATTTTACATATTAAATTCCCTGAATATAAAAAATCTGGATATTATTAAATTTGCCAATTCTCAAATTAGAGATGGTTATAGCTTCTTAGCAGGAAAAGAGGCTCTGCAAAGACTTTCCAATGGATATAAAACCGATTTACTTTCAGACTATTTAGACCAGGAAAGACTATTAAAAATTGAAAACATACTTAGGGTGCTTGCTGTTCAGGATAGTTCCGGAAGCACGAAGATCGTATGGAGGGGTATATTTTCAAAGGACACAAACCAGCGGGCTAATAGCTATGAGGCGTTGGATGACCTTTTAGATAATTCTCTGTCTAACGTAATGATGCCTCTGCTTGAACATTCCTCCCCTTCGCAGGCCCTTGTAATAGGCAGAAAAAAATTTAAACTACCTGATTTTAACCATGATGAGGCCAATATTTATCGCTACTTTTTAGCTAAGGAAGACTGGCTAACAGTCGTTCTTGCCCTTCATATGGCTGGGGAAAAGGCTGTAGAGATGGCAGGCAAAAAAACAATTACAGATCTTGCCGAATCGGAAAATATACATATTCGTCAAATGGTCCAATTGACATTAGATAAACAGCAGGGTAATTCTGTTAGTAAGGAGAAAAAAATGGATGCAGAAATCACTATTCCAGACAAGATACTCCATCTGAAGGGTGTAGAAATATTCAAGGATTTGTCTGTCAGGGAATTGGCTGCCATTGCGTCAGTCACAGAGGAAATAGTTTTGCCTGAAAAAGAAATCGTGATAAGGGAGAGTGATTACGGGGAAACTATGTACCTTATTATTACAGGAGATGTATCCGTTATTAAAGGGTTAGGTGAGGCCCATGAAATCGAACTGGACCGCATTGGAGCAGGTGACTATTTTGGGGAAATGGCCCTTTTTGAAGATGTAGTTCGGTCAGCTTCTATCCGCACAGAGCGAGAGAGCCGCCTTCTGGTATTGAATAAGATTGAATTCAAAGAGATCGTGAGGGAATATCCTAAAATTGCCATGAACATTTGCAGGATACTTAGCGGACGAATCCGTCACCTTCATAAAAAAATAATAATTTAAATATGGCAATTATTCAGTATAATAAAATTGGTATCCGTTTACGCTTAACTGTTTACGGTTCAATGGTCCAGGCCCAATAATTTCATCAGATATTGCCGATTTACAAGTAAGGCCAAAGAGAGTAAAACAATCCTGAATCCGGTTTTATCGGGAAACCTTTTCAACCTGTGAACGCCTGTGATATTCAATGAACCGTCAACCCCACATTTTAATAGAAAGATATTATGAGAATAGCCTTTTTGATGGACAATATAAAATTTATTGACCCCGAAACTGAGACCACCAGCTATATGATGTATGAATGTAACCAAAGGGGGCATACAGTCTATTTCCTTGAACCCCATGATATCTACATCCGAAACCATGAAGTGGTGGCAAGGATGAGAAACGTCACTGTATCGCCTGATCTTTTAATGAAAGAATACTGGCAGTCATTGATAAGCTGTCTGAAAAAAGACGAGCTTATCTTTGAAAACGTTACAGACCTTGATGTACTTTTTCTAAGGAAGGACCCACCGCTCATTTATCAAACTATGGAGTTTCTCGAACCGGCCAATTCCAAGGTTTTCATGATAAATAGTACTACAGGTCAAATTATAGGCAACAGCAAACTCTACACACTCAACTTTCCTGACATCATACCAGAGACTCATGTTTCGAGAGACCCTGAACGAATTAAGAAAATTATTGATGATTTTGGCGGCGCTATGGTAATAAAGCCCTTGCAGAGATATGGGGGCCAAGGTGTAATTAAGGTCAGCAATCGTGATCGTGAAAATCTCGTTTCATTGATCAATTACTACACAAATTCTTATAAGCCCTACCCGGAACGTGAGCCTATCATGGTACAGGAGTATCTGGATGTTGTAAAAAAAGAGGGCGACATAAGAATTCTGATGTTAAACGGTGAAGTAATCGGCTCCATGAGAAGAATTCCCAAGGAAGGAGATTTCAGGACAAATATACATGCCGGAGGCAAGGCCTATAAACATAAGATAACAGACAAAGAAAGGAAAATATGCTCAGTCATCCGGGAAAAATTAATCAATGACGGTCTGTTTTTTGTAGGTATTGACATAATAGGAGAAAAGCTTGTTGAAATTAACTGTGTAAGCCCTGGAGGAATTCCAAGGATAAACCAGTTAAACAAGGTAAAACTTGAATCTAAGGTAATTGATTTTGTTGAACAAAAGGTTAAGGAAAGGCTGATGCCAGACTAAAAAAATCAAAAAGGAGAATAAAAATTAAAAATTTTATCAAAAACACACTGTATATTATATTTGCGATTTCAATAGTAACCCTTGCTGGAAACTCTTGCAGCAAGAATGAGGAAGTACGTATGCTTAAAATAGGCCTGCCGGAGGAGCCTAAGACACTAAATATCTGGCTTGCAAGCGATGCAAACTCCCGCAAGGTTTTGTCCCAGATGTATCAACCACTATTCGTTCGTGACCCTGATTCACTAAAGATCATCCCATGGCTGGCGGAGGGAGAACCGGCTTTTGATGAAAAATCCCTCTCCTATACGGTAAGGATCAGGGAGGCAAAATGGTCTGATGGTTCAGAATTGACCTCGGAAGATGTAGCCTTTACCGGTAACCTCATTAAAGACTTTAGGGTCCCCAGGTATATATCAAAGTGGGATTTTATCAAAAAAATTGATACACCGGACAAACGGACAGTCCGATTTTATCTAAATGAACCAAAGGCTATTTTCTTAACCAGGACACTGGTCACCTCTATTGTTCCAAAAAGCGAGTGGGCCAAGATAGCCAAGGCTGCAAAGGAGTCTAAAAAACCTCTCATAACCTTACTCAATCACAAAATTGAAAGTCCGTTAAGCAGCGGTCCATTTATATTTAAGGAATGGAAACAGGGGGCATACATATTTCTCCGGAAAAATAAATTTTTCTTTGGTACCGGCAAAAATATTGGCGGCCGTTTAATAGGACCTAATATTGATGGTATAATATTTAAGATATTCGGCACATCTGATACGGCTATTCTTTCCCTGAAAAAGGGCAGTATTGATATGTTTTGGTGGAATGTCCAGCCAGGCTATCTTGATGATTTAAAACAACATAATAATATAAAAATATTTTCCAACGAGAAAAACAGTCTTTACTATATGGGATTCAACGTCAGAAAACAACCATTCGATGACGTTAACCTCAGGCGTGCCATTGCTACGTTAATAGACAAAAACTTTATTATCTCCAGAATCCTTCAGGGATACGGGGTAAAAATGAATTCTGTTGTACCTCCGGGAAACCAGCTCTGGCACTGCCCGCATGTATCTAAATATGCTGATGGAGCTAATAAAAAAGAACGCATAAGAAAGGCTTATGAAATACTTAGCACCGCCGGTTATACCTGGAAAATACCACCTGTTGATAAAGATGGTAATGTGGTAAGTGGAAAAGGAATATGTCTCCCAAACGGACAACCTATGAAAAAATTTACCATTTTAACACCTCCTGCTGATTATGACCCACTTAGGGCATTAAGCGGCACGATAATTCAGGAATGGCTGAGGTCGGCAGGAATCCCGGCCACAGCCAAACCAATGGCCTTTGGTTCCCTTATTCAACAGGTGAAGGGAAGTCATAAATTTGATGCCTTTATACTTGGGTATGGGAATCTGGATTTAGACCCGGATTGGATCAGAAATTTCTTTTATTCCAATAACGACAAGACAATGGGATGGAACATGAGTGGATATAGAAATCCCGAATTTGATAGCATAGCCAGGGAGTCTTCCGGGACAATGGATAAGGGGAAACGCAAAAAATTAATCTGGAAAATGCAAAAAATTATTTCGCGTGATGTTCCATATATTCCACTTTATAATCCAAAATTAAATGAGGCGGTTCGGACTGATAAATTTGAGGGATGGGTTGAGACCTTAGGAGGTATTGGAAATATCTGGTCTTTATGCACAGTTAGACCAAAATAGTTCGCTTATTCACTATCAATCGGAAGTTACTGAGGGACTTTTAACCGACAAGAGATAATTAGATTATTATTATGGAATTGCTTAGGTACATTTATCGTAGACTTATTCAAATTTTTATCATTTTTTTTGTTATACTTACGATATTATTTTTTCTCTTTCATCTCGCCCCTGGAGACCCCGTTTCCAGGATGGTTGATCCCAATTTAACGCCGGAGGATGCACAACTAATAATTAAAGAGTTGGGGCTGGATCAACCACTGTGGATGCAATACCTTTATTATTTAAAAAATTTCTTAACAGGCCACTTTGGATCTTCCTTTCATTACGGTCAACCGGTAATAGATATAATTGGAAATCGTCTACCCAACACTATCTTGCTGTTTACTACCTCTATTATTCTTTCTGCCATAGTTGGCATATATTTGGGAAAAATAGCATCATGGCACAAGGGCAAAAAAACAGATACATTAATGACCCTTGGTGCATTAATCACACATACTGTTTTCCTTCCGTGGATGGCCTTGATCATGATCTGGATATTCGCCTACAGGCTAGGATGGTTCCCAATAACAGGTATGATTTCTGAGGAGGTATGGCTTAACCCCAATGCCGGTGTATGGTGGAAAATGATTGACATTCTTCACCATATGGCCTTACCCCTTGTCACGTTATTCCTTATCCATTTCGGAAGCTACCTTCTTATCATGCGGAGCAGCATGCTCGATACACTAAAAGAGGATTATATACTTACAGGGAGGGCAAAAGGTCTCTCGGAAAAGGTAATTAGGGATCATCATGCTGCGCCAAACGCTGCGCTTCCTGTGGTGACAAGTGTAGGCTTAAGCCTTGCATTTTCCATTAATGGAGGCGCTCTAACGGAAACAGTGTTTACATGGCCGGGTATAGGCAGAGAGCTTGTATTTGCAGTAAGCCACAACGATTACCCCCTGGCCCTGGCATCATTTCTACTTATAGCCATTGTAGTACTTCTTTCAAACCTCGTGGTGGACATTCTCTATGCCTACCTCGACCCAAGAATTAGATATTGACGGAAAAACTGATGAATGCAGATAGATTAAGCACTAATAAAAGGATTTTAAAAAGGCCCCACTGGGTTAACCGTTTTCTCGAAGGCTGGTCCATCTATAGAAAAAACTTTCTCGGTAAAATAGGACTGGTGCTCTTGATTTTTTTTGCATTAATGGCGCTGTCCAGCTTTATTCCACCAAAAATTGATCCCATGTATGAGCCTATGGCAGGAGTAGACCCTGAAATTTCCAAGGCTACTGCCCCGAGCATGAGACACTGGCTTGGGACCGACTTTATTGGCAGAGATCTGTTCAGCCAGCTTTTAGTCGGCGCCAGGGTGGCATTCTTAGTGGGAATTTCAGCGGCATTCATGAGTGTATTTCTTGGAACTGCCATTGGTATGATAGCCGGATATGCCGGGAGGTTTACAGACACCCTTCTTATGAGGTTGGCGGATATTATTATGGTCATGCCGTCACTTTTAGTTTTGCTTATGCTTTCCGCACTCTTCAGCAAACTCAGTATCTGGTTCATTGTGCTGTTTATTGCCCTGTTTCGTTGGCCAGGTGTATCTCGGGTTATAAGGGCGCAGACTCTTTCCCTGAAACACAGACCGTTTATTGAAGCAGCAAAGGTAGCTGGAGCCTCTCATCTGAGGATTATTTTCAGGCATATAATGCCAAATGTACTGCCCCTTTCGTTTCTGTATATGACCTTTCAGGTAACCTCTGCAATCATCATTGAAGCTGCTTTGGCCTTCTTAGGATTCGGCGACCCAAGCACAGTAAGTTGGGGTATGATGCTTCAATGGGTATGGAAAACAGGGCATATGTTTAAGGCCCCCTATTGGCTATTACCTCCAGGTATTTGCATATCATTAATCACCCTGTCTTTTTATATGTTAGGCCGCGCTATGGATGAAGTCCTTGATCCGAGACTTAGGAAAGAAGGAGAGAACTATTAAAATGACCTTACTGGAGGTAAAAAACCTGGACATCAAGTACCATGTGCAAGGAGGTACTCTTAAAGCAGTTGAGGGAGTTTCATTTTCCCTGGAAAAGGGTAGATCTTTAGGTTTTGTAGGTGAATCCGGTTGTGGAAAAACCACACTTGGGATGGCCCTCTTGAGATTATTACCCTCCAATGGCTTTATTGGTGGCGGTAAAATAATCTTTGAAGGGGAGGATATACTTAATAAAAATGAAGAGGAAATGAGAAAGGTTAGATGGCAGAAAATCTCCATGATCTTTCAGGCGGCAATGAATGCACTTAATCCTGTTCAACGGGTTGGCAACCAAATTGTAGAGGCAATAATGACACACGACCCTTCTCTAAAAAAGGATGAGGCATTCGAAATGGTGGAAAATCTTTTTAAATTAGTCGGCATTCCGAAGGATCGCATAAAAGATTACCCCCATCAATACAGCGGGGGAATGAAGCAAAGGGCCATTATTGCAATGGCCCTTGCCTGTAAACCTAATTTGATCATAGCCGATGAACCTACGACAGCGCTTGATGTTATTGTTCAAGACCAAATATTACAGGAAATTAAAAGCCTTCAAGAAGAATTTCAGATGAGTATTATTTTTATATCTCATGATATAAGCGTTGTAGCAGAGGTATCCCATGAGATAGGTATAATGTATGCTGGAAAATTGGTCGAATACGGCTACAGGGAAGAGGTTTTTGAATCCCCAAGGCACCCCTATACAAAGGCCCTTCTCTCATCTTATCCTACCTTAAACGGAGAAAAAAATCGTCTTACACCTATTCCGGGTGAGACCCCTAATCTTATAAACCCTCCGGCTGGTTGTCGTTTTTTTGACCGCTGCCCTATTGCCGTAAGCTTATGCAAAATAAACCCGCCAAAATGGGTAACAATATGCCCCACCCATAAGGTTCTCTGTTATCAATGCGGAAGGGAATGTGGGATATGAGGATATAATTTGGTATTAATAAGATAAAATTAAAGGACATTAAATGGCGAAGGACAGCGACGCTATTCTCAAGCTAAATTATATTGTTAAGAAATATAAAACCAAGGGCACTTTCTTTGGGGCACAAAGCAAAGAGATCATTGCCCTTAACAATATATCATTAAAGATATCTAAAGGGGAAATATTCGGCCTTGTTGGGGAGAGCGGAAGTGGAAAGACCACAGTGGGACGACTTATTGTCAAACTGGAAAGGCCGGAAAAAGGGGAAATATATTTAGACGGCCAAGAAATCTTACCTCTAAGGGGGGATAAGTTAAAGGAGTTCACGAGGAAAGTTCAAATGATTTTTCAGGACCCATACCAATCTCTTAACCCCCAGTTTTCAGTCCTTGATGCCGTATCAGAGCCTTTAATTATTCATAAAATAGGAAACAATCATACAAGAGAAAAAATTGCCTATGAAGCCATAAAATCAGTAGGCCTTTCTCCTCCTGAAGATTTTATAAATAGATATCCCCATCAACTTAGCGGAGGACAGAGACAGAGGGTTGCCATAGCCCGTGCCATGATTTTAAAGCCGGAGATTGTTATCGCGGACGAGCCGACCTCCATGCTTGACGCATCTATTTCCGCGCAAATTTTTAATATTCTCCTTAAAATGAGGGAAAAATCAAATGTTACATTTCTTTTTATAACTCATAGCCTTGCTGCAGCACGCTACCTATGCGATCGTATCGCAGTAATATACAAGGGTCACCTTATGGAGATAGGGCCGGCAGAGGAAATTCTTCACAATCCTAAACACCCTTACACACAGTCCCTCATAGACGCCCTTCCTAAATTAAACCTTTCCAGTAGTAAGAAACGTTACAACAGCCTTCTTAGGGTAGAACGTATTGTTACAGAAAACACAGGATGCCCCTTTTTTAGCAGGTGTAATGTTTCTGATGAAAAAAAATGCGGACAAAATATACCTTCCATGAAGGAATTAGGAAAATCTCATTCAGCGGCCTGCTTCTATGCTTAATTGAAAGCAAAATTTGCAGGTGGAGATAAAAAGATGAAATGGAAAAAAAAGTTAGGATTAAAGCTTAATTTAATCCAAATAGTCGGAAATTTAATCGGGGCCTTCCTTACCTACTTGTATTTTTCCGAAATTAATCCGATTTTTCATTCCAGACATGAAACGATTCCCTTTTACGCCCATCTCTTTTTTATTATCGGCACCTTCTTTATTATCTTAAGCGTCGGGTTTTTTGTTAAGAAGTGGGGATCACCTCTCATGGAATTCCTCAAAGACGAGGCAACAATAGATTCGTTAGATGAGCCATCCTCCTGCAAACTTAAAAGCAGGGCGATTCAAATGGCTCCTTTTTCAGCAATCCTTACATTTCTGGGTTGGTTAGGCGCTGGATTCATCTTTGGTCTGCTGGAACCTGTTGTATCTAAGGTTTTATTAAACATAGAGCCACCTGACCTGATCTCCTGCATGAGACGATTCTTTGGGATAACCATCATCGGAGGGTCCGTTACCACATTATTTATTTATTTCCCCATAGAAAGCGTATGGAGACAGGCTATACCGGTATTTTTTCCGGAAGGAAACCTAAATCAAGTAAGGCATATATTTAAACTCGGTGTAAAGACAAGACTTCTTATTGTTTTTATTTTCATCAGCCTGGTTCCCATTCCCTTGCTTGGAATTGCCGCTCACTCTAAAGCCCAGGCATTACATAGCGCAGATGCAATATCGAGAGCACAAATACTGTCCTCTTTGTCTTTAGAAATTATCTTCATAACTGCTATTTCTTTTGTCACCTCAATAATATTGTCCATATTTGTATCAAAGAGTGTTTCAATACCCTTGCATAATATTGAGAATGTCATGAAAGAGGTGGAGAAAGGCAACCTTGACGTACGCGCAGAGATTATATCCAACGATGAAATTGGTTCTGTTGCAGAGGGCTTCAACTTGATGGTGGACGGCCTTAAAGAGTCTGAATCTATAAAGAATTCTTTTGGTAAATATGTCAGCATGGAGATAAGAGATGAAATTCTTTCAGGGCGGGTATCCCTTGACGGAGAGATGAAGAGGGTGACTCTGTTGTTTTCAGATCTCAGGGATTTTACCCCATTTGTTGAATCCACCCATCCAAAGCAGGTAATCACTATAATGAATCAATATTTTACAGAGATGACAGAGGCCATAAAAAAATATCGAGGACTGGTTCTTCAGTATGTTGGTGACGAAATTGAGGCGGTTTTCGGAGCCCCTGTCAGATATGATGATCACCCTGATATGGCAGTCGAAGCAGCATTAGAGATGAGAAGACGTATTATTTTATTGAATAAAAATCTTGAAAAACAGGGAGTCAGCCCATTTAGACATGGAATAGGAATTCACACCGGCGCAGTGTTAGCCGGAAATGTTGGTAGTAAGGATCGAATTTCCTATGCCATGGTAGGAGACACTGTAAACCTCGCCTCCAGAATCGAGGGACTTACCAAACAACACTCTTGTGATATCTTATTAAGCCAGACAACATATAACCTTCTGACCGGTAATTTTATTACAGAGCAACTTCCTGCGGTCAGGGTCAAAGGAAAAAAAGAAGATGTAATGATTTACAAACTTGTAAACAAGGCATAAAAAAACGTGACTACTCACGTAGTCAGGATGAAGGGGTTTAG
>JAYEMW010000241.1:0-2976 GCA_034718555.1 Thermodesulfobacteriota bacterium | reverse complement strand
TTCACCTCTTTAGTACTCACCTGACAGTTTTGATACTGCCTTTTCTCAATCGCTCACTACCATAGCTCTTTACTACAGCAGCATTGAGTGGTTTGAAACCTGCTTCCGAAAGCCGGTTTCGAAGGACATTCCTTCATCTTATCTACAGTTCCAGATCCTCGCAGACCTGTTCGTGGCACACTTGAACGAAGCCGCTATCGCGATAATTTATTATTTGGTAGCTTGTTTGGTTCATCATCCTGTTTTTTTACAAGAAATACTTCCTTTAATATTTCAACCAAGTCTTTCGTGCGATGTTGCCATTCCTCTATCTTGTAACCAGGATATCTCTTGACATAGTCATCCGGCACAGCAAAGCCCATCCGGGTTGTGATGAGATCTTTAAACTGCTCTCTAAGTCCTTCCCATTGAGGATCACCGGAAAACGAATCAAAGTTAATAGCCAATCCACCGTCACTATACACAGTTATTGGAGCTTTTGGAAAAACGGAAGGCCACTTAGGCTGAAAAGAGCCGTTGTATACCCCTGAACCCCATGAAAATTCACACGAAAGTGATTTGCACTCGTCAAAAATTTCGCGAATTGCTTTTTTCGCATCTGGATTATCATGTTTGCTGTCAACATCGGCAAAGAAAAAAGAACTATCCCACTTTTTTCTATCTCGCGGTGTAACGGTAATGGTTTTTTTGACAAGACGAGCCTCATCGGTGTAACCAAACAAGGTGGGAACAACAACTGTGACACCATCATGTGAGTACTGCCTTGCCTCGACAATTAGTATTTCGGATCGCTGCATTTGTTTGTTTAAAAAATCGACCACGCTCTTGAGCTCCATGGGCGCTTCTTCAAGGAAAAATACCATCCTGATCTGGCCTTGTTGTAGATTGTCTTCGATCTGCTGAAAGAAGGCATCGGTTGACAAGTTATCATCCGGTTGAAGCCCCAAAATGCTTTCATCTAAAGAAAGTCCATCACGAGCGGCAGATTTCTCAGCCGATTCCCTGAGAATATCCTTTGTCCAATAATAATGACCGTTCGCGGCATATTCCATCATCTGACCTACAACTTCACGTCTGGAACGCGTATCCTCAAACCTCTTGCATTCGACGAGGGTTGGCATTGCACTCTGGTCGACAAGGAAAAAGTCGATACTCCATCTGTTGGTTCCGGTAGTCGGGTCTGGGACAGGCATTTCTCTTTCAATTTGCAACCATCGGCGTGGGTCATCCGGTTTTATCTGATCTCCCGGCAGAAGATTCATGTTGCGTTCAAGTAACTGTTGAAGCTCTTTATCTTCATTTTTACAGCGTACTTGATTCATCGGTTCGGTAGAACCATCATCTAATATTACGTAAGCTTTTGACATCTGATCTTACCTTTTATTTTTGCGTCCAACGCCGGCTGTTGAGCTGCGAGCATCGCAGGGATGAGAGCGCGATAGCGATCTCATCCTGAGAAGCGCAGCTGCTCCAACGCCCTTGATAGGCGGAGCGCAAGCGGAGCCCTGTCAAGGGCGTTGGAGCGCAGCTCAACAGCCGGCGATAAGCTGGCCGCTTGCGGTCAGCTTATCAGTATTAATAAATGTAATATTTTTCCATGATATAGGACTATATATCTGGAAAATACTTCCATGCATTCAAATATTACGTTCAACGAAAGTAAATATTTCTCTTGAATTCTTTAACGCTTTTATCTATTATTAAATTTTACATATAAAAATATAATATAATAAAAATATGGAAGTCAATAAGAAATTTAAACCGAATCCGGAATATCGTTTAATGGACCAAGTCCGTGAAGTTTTGCGATACTACCAATATTCATACAGTACAGAGCAGTCTTACTCTTCCTGGATATTGCAGTATATAAAATATTATGGTGATAAAAAACATCCGAAAGATATGGGTAAAAACGAAGTTGAGCGGTTTTTGAACTACCTTGCGGAAAAGAAGAATGTTGCTGTCGCAACTCAGAAACAGGCATTGAACGCATTGATATTTTTATATAAAAAGGTTCTTGATATTGATCTGGGAAAGGACATAGCCCCAACGAGGTCAAAACGTAGAATGAATCTTCCAACAGTATTGACTAAAGAAGAAGTTTTTAAGCTGCTTGGTAATATGAAAGGAAAGCACGCCCTTATGGCGAAATTGTTATATGGGTGCGGTCTCAGGCTTATGGAGTGTATTCGTTTGCGGGTCAAGGATGTGGACTTTGGCCAGGCCAGGATTTTTATACGTAACTCAAAAGGTGGAAAAGATCGCACATCAATTCTGCCTGACTCCATACAGCAGGAATTACAAGAACAAATTGATTATGTTATTGCATTGCATAAGGAGGATATACTGGAAGGATTCGGTGGAGTTTACATCCCCGCGGCTCTTTCTCGCAAATACCCTAATGCATCAAAAGAGACTATATGGCAGTATGTTTTTCCTTCCAAAAAATTGTCAAAAGATCCCAGATCCGGGAAAATCATGCGTCATCATGTTATTGAATCAGGTCTGCAAAAGGCCGTCAAGCAGGCCTTAAGCAAGGCCAAAATCCACAAAAAGGCCGGCTGCCATACCCTTCGCCACAGCTTTGCTACTCACTTACTTGAAACCGGCACTAATATCCGTGTGGTTCAAAAACTTATGGGTCATGCTGATGTGAAAACCACCGAAATATATACCCATGTCATGAAGCAAGATATCGATTCCGTTAGAAGCCCTCTGGATTTACTATAGGAAATTTTGATTGCTGGTCAATTGAAGTGGGATCAAGTTTTGATTGCTGGTCAATTGAAGTGGGATCAAGCCAACTTATTGATATTAGATATTAATAGAATACCTTTTTTTGGGATTAGGATAACTGTTTTGATGAGAAAATATGGCCCTTAAAGAAATTTACATTTATTTACCTCTATCAAACAGACATTATATTCGTAGCTATCATTTTCACATCATCCACAGATACCACAAAAAAGAGTTTCT
>JAYEMW010000240.1:0-2987 GCA_034718555.1 Thermodesulfobacteriota bacterium | reverse complement strand
AAAATCGCCGAATAATAAAATTAGTAGAAAATAAATAGTATTATTTGCTATATTCTTTAGAATCAGATATATAATAATAAAGGATTTTAAAAAAATATTATATGGCACCAAACTTCAATCTAAATAGTAAAAACCATAAAAAGGCTAAGATCGCCTAAGGGTTAAACATTAATAAAGGGAGTTTGAGGTGACATAAGGAAGGCTTCTCAGATGTATGTGCATCTTTTCATCTGGTGATCTCCCAATAATATATAAAGAAGAGATATGCACCGGGGATAATAACGACATCTTGGGAAGCCAATGCAGTTGTTAGTAAAGTTAATTAGTCAATCTAACAGCTAAACACTTAGTCCTTTAAGATGTTTAAAAATTAAAAACCAAACCTTTTATAAAGACCCGCATATCAGTATTTGATTTGCGGGTCTTTTCTATACCACGGAAGGCCACAAATTGCGATTCTTATGGCCCTGAGCATCAATAGCTGCGTTGTTCGTGATCGCAATAGCTGGCTATTAAGAGCATTCACGCTTGCTCTTGATGCTCATTGCTCACCGAAAAAGTGCAATTTATAACCTTCCGTGGTATATGTTAGAGATATTGTTAGAGATATAATTAATATGCAGAAAATATCCCTTGATCGTGCAACTACTGGTATGAAACTTGCCAAAACAGTCAAAAACAAACGGGGAATGCCTTTATGCACTGCAGGTACCGAGCTTAACGAAGATATAATCTTAAGGCTTTCCAATGCAGGGGTTACTGGAATTTCAGTAAAAGGAAATCCCCTCGGCGAGGATGCTAATACCAAGCCATTAAGTCAACAAATAGATGAGCTAAATGCCCGTTTCAGCCCTGTAGAACAAGATCCGCTTATGAAAAAAATCAAAAGTCTTTTTCTTGAATGCCTTAATGAAAGGGTTAAAGAAAGTGAGTGTTGACAGAGATGCAATAAGAAAGCGTCTTAAATCCTTGAAAAATGTGCCTACCATGCCGGGTATTTTTCAGGAGATAAACAAATCAATTCAAAATCCTGAAACAACAGCAGAGGATATTGCCAAAATAATTTCCTCTGATCAGGCACTTTCCGCCAAGATACTGCGCATAGTGAATTCTGTATTATATGGATTTCCTCGTCGGATCTCAAATATAACACATGCCCTTATAATTCTTGGTTTCGATGTAGTAAAAGGTCTTGTGCTTAGCAGTTCGGTTTTTGATGTTATGCTTGCCAGGGGACTCCATGGCCTATGGCAGCATTCTGTAGGATGCGCCATCACCGCAGGAATCATTGCAAGAAGATTAGATATGCCTGATCCGGAAGAAATCTCCGTAGCAGCTCTCTTACATGACTTAGGAAAGGTCATTATTAAATTAGAACTCCCTGAGGAATCATCACTCATTGAACAGACAGCGATGGACAACCAAATATCCATGCATAAGGCGGAAGAAAAAATACTTGGATTTAACCATGCTACTGTTGGAAATTGGCTTTGCCAGGAATGGTATCTACCTAATAAGCTTGCGGACCCAATAACCTATCACCACAAACCTAACCTTTCGGAATTTGCCATTAAACCTACAGCAATCGTTCATGTTGCCGATGCCCTTGTTAGGGGAATCGGTTTTGGCTTCGCAGGTGACAGTCTTGTCCCCAAAATAGATAAAAAGGCATGGGATGTTCTCGAGATATCTGATTCCCTTTTGGGGGAAATTATCAGGGAAATTGACGAAAAACTGGATAATGCAGAAGATATTTTCCCTGAGAACGGTTCTGACGTATGACAGATGAAGAAAAATTGCTTCTTGTTATAGATAACAACCCGGATAGCGCTGAGGAATTAAAACAGATTTCAACAAAAAATGAATACCCTTTTACTTTTGAAACCTGTGAATCATCGCTCCATGCACTTGACATAATATATAACAAACCTCCTGATCTAATAATTGTTAGCCAATCACTGGGGGACGATGAATGTAGAAACCTTTGCAGCAGGATTAAAAGAGATACAATATTTAATAACCTGCCTATAGTCCTCATGCTTGAACCTGCCGACCATCTCTCTAAAATTGATTGGGAAAATACACCTGTTGATGATTATCTACAAAAGCCCCTCATCCCTGAGGATTTATGGTCAAAAATTTCTTTGACATTCGCACGGGCAGCAAGAAATAGAGATTCCAATCCCCTTACGCTACTCCCTGGAAATCATTCAATAATGAGAGAACTACAAATAAGGATTGACAGGAAAGTTCACTTTTCCGTAGGTTACGTTGATCTCGACAATTTTAAATCCTATAACGATAAATACGGTTTTTTAAGGGGAGATGAAATTATAAAAATAACTGCACGACTTTTAACCAACTCCGTACATAAACTACATGCTGATCGACCCTTTGTAGGGCATATCGGTGGTGATGATTTTGTCTTTATTATGCCTCCAGACCTATTAGATGCTGTTTGCAATGAAATAATTAATGATTTTGATCTCGTAATAGGAAATTTCTACGATGAAGGTGACAGGACCCGCGGCTTTATCGATTCCACGAACAGAAAGGGGCAAAAGGAACGCTTTCCAATAATGACATTGTCCATTGCTGTTATATCAAACGAATACTACCCTATAAAACACATTGGGCAAATTAGCGCCATAGCTGCAGAGATTAAAAAGCGTGTTAAAGCAATTCCAGGAAGCAACTACGCAAAGGATTTGCGTCGTTCAACCTGAAGCTTTTAGTTCAAAATCTTCTCACGACTTCCATATTTTACTTTACTTATATATCAGATATAATTATCATTCCTGCTTATATTTATAAATGTCAAGATTTGCAAAAAACATCCTCGGAAAAATGCAATGGAGGTTAGGAGGCTGTCCGAGAATAGTAATTTTTTCTCAAATCGAGGAATGCGAAAAAAATTACCGCAGGTATATAGTTGATATTCCGAGGATAATTTTTTGAGCATGACAAAGAGTTGAGGAAAAAGGACA
>JAYEMW010000239.1:0-2993 GCA_034718555.1 Thermodesulfobacteriota bacterium | reverse complement strand
TATTATTAAAGGAGATGAGGTTAAATTTCAAAAAGCATATATGGGCCTTGTGCTTATCCATGGAGATATAATAGAAAGAATGCCAAGTATTACATCAACCGACAGATTAGAATATAAAATAACAACGGCTATAAAAAAGCTGAACAATAAGGTTAGCGCCTTCTTAAGCCTTAAGGAGAAAATTTATATAAAATTGATTTATTCCTCATCCTTAAATGCCGTATCCCAATTGATGGCCTTGCGCAAGCTCCCTGAACTCCCGTCTCGGATAAAAGATATTGTGAACAAAGTAAATGATAAATTCTATGGAAAAATTAAATTTGAATATTTTGATCCTTCCAAGGATCAGGCTGCGGAGGAAATAGCTAAAAAATATGAAATTATGGAACTCAAATGGCCCGGTCTTTCTAATGGAAAAATTAAACCTGGAAAGGGCTCGATAGGTCTTGTAATGGAGCATGGGGATAGGGTTATAAAAATTCCACTGATTCATGTTTTGCGTCTGCCCCTGGTCGGAACCCACTATGAACTTGTTGATATGGGTAAAATGGAGGACATAATAAACGATAATTTAGAGAGTCTTATAGATATTAATGAAGACCTCGGCTACCTTGCAGGACATGGAACACTCAATGTTTCCGGTCCCTCGCCGCATGGTGCTATGATGGCAAGACAGCAGGGCGATTTGTCAACCTTTCACTCTCTTGCATCCCAGGGCTATAGTATAAAGGATATACAACTAAAGGATGATATTATCCCATCGAGTCTTAATTGCCTCATCATTGCAAGGCCGACGGAGAAATTTACAGACTACGAACTCTTTCAAATAGATCAGTTTCTTATGAGAGGGAAAAATTTGGCCATATTTTTAGATTCCTTCAATGAGACCATGTCTCCTAATCGAGGAAGTACGTTTACGCCTCTCAACACGGGACTGGAAAAATTATTAGAACATTACGGAATCCGTTTAAAGAAATCCCTTGTAATGGATATGAATTGCTATAAACAGAGACTCCCTCAAAATTTTGGCGGTGGTGAAAGGCCTATATATTTTGCCCCGTTAATTAAAACCAGGTTTATTAATAGTGAATTGGGGTTTATGAAAAATATTAAGGGATTGATTGCAATGAAGATCTCTCCATTGGAGTTAGACATGGAACGTATAAATAAAAATGACCTTCACGCACACACACTGTTTTCCTCCTCGGAAAAATCCTGGGAAATGAAAGGAAGGATTGATCTTAACCCTATGTTCATCAGGCCGCCTTCATCAGGTGACGAGAAACAAAGCTTCCCTTTAGCCTATATCGTGGAGGGAAAATTTCCCAGTTATTTTGAGGGAAAGCCCTTGCCTGAAAAAAAGTTACCTGACGATGATTCTAAAAAGGAGGACCAAAAAAATAATTTGGAAAAAAAGGCTGACGCCGATCTTTCAAAGATAGAAGGTGGAGGTGAATTTTTGCCCAGGGGTAATTACGGAAAAATCTTTATTGTTGCATCCTCTGAGATGATAAAAAACAACTTGCTTGACCAAGAGGGAAAAGGTCCTAATTCGGCTTTTATTATGAATGTAATGGATTATTTGAATGATAAACAAGAAATTGCAGTAATGAGGAGCAAAGAACAGCGTTTCAACCCACTGTATGATATAGGACCATCGATTAGGAATTTCATTAAATATTTTAATATTGCAGGTCTTCCGGCACTGGTCGTATTATTTGGATTTTTAATATGGCTCCGGCGTAAGGCCAGAAAAAAACATATACAGATGATGTTTCAACAATAGGAAATAAAATTCATGAAGGTAAAGATAGAATACATTATACTTGGCGCCATAATTTTGGCATTGTCTCTTTATTTATTCCAGCGCAATACGAATAAAGTAAACTATCAGTTGCCATCCCTACCAGGCATTTCGATAAAGGATATTTCGAAAATTGAAATTTCAGGCCCTGATGAATCTATTGCACTAAATAAAAAAGACAGCAAATGGTATATAGGAACGGATGAATATCTTGCAGATAGTAAAAAGGCTCAAGACATGCTTGATGTTATTGGGAAACTGACTTTAACGGCATTGGTTTCAGAATCGAAAAAATACAGCCGATATAATTTGAGCAATGATAAAAAAATACATGTAAAGGCATGGATTGGGGGCAAGGTTAAGCGTGAGTTCGAGATTGGTAAAGCAGCAGGTTCTTATCAGCACACCTTTGTGAAGTTATCTGAAGATCACCGGGTCTATCATGCAATTGGAAATTTCAGGGGAAAATTCGACCAAACCGTGGAAAATATCCGTGACAAGGTTGTTCTCTCTTTTGAAAAAGCAGATATCCATGAGATAAAAATCACAAAGGGAGAAAAATCTCTTGTATTTAAAAGGGAAGAAATTCCTGTAGTGGTGAAACCTGGAGAAAACAACGATAAGCCTGTCTCTCCTTCAAAAAAAAAGGAGCAGGTATGGAAAAGGTCTGACGGCGAAAACGCGGATCAATCCTCCTTAAACAGCTTGCTTGCCACCTTATCTCATCTTCGATGCGACAGGTACATTTCAGACAAAATAAAAGAGGACTTTGCTGACCCATTGCATACTGTTCTATTAACAGGCACCCAAAAATATATTTTATCAATATTTCCCGAAACTGAGAAGGGAAGTGAAAAATACCCGACTCTCTCTTCAGAAAATGACTATCCATTTTTGCTTACAAAACTTCAGGTGGAAAACATTATGAAAAAATCAGGATGGATAGATGAAAAAGCTGACAAATCTTAGGGATAACTTGTCGGAGCGGAGCGGAGATCCCGTCAGGAGCGAAGAGGAAGCGGGAAAATTTGATATTAGTACAGCCACAAAGACACTAATGCACTAAGAGGCTGTCCGAGAATGTCCTTTTTCCTCAACTCTTTGTCATGCTCAAAAAATTATCCTCGGAATATCAACCATATACCTGCGGTAATTTTTTTCGCATTCCTCGATTTGAGAAAAAATTACT
>JAYEMW010000238.1:0-2997 GCA_034718555.1 Thermodesulfobacteriota bacterium | reverse complement strand
CACCACACCCGACACAGCGCTCTTCCCAGATACCCACACCTATATTTGCGCCCATAAAGGTGGTGTTCAGCGCAGGAACTATTCTCGTTGGCTTATCAGTGATAACACGGTTAAAAAATGCAGTTGCGTGTTGCACCCCTACTCCACATGCCATGGATATTACAACATCCGCAGCTCGCACCTTTTCGATCAGGACTGGATCGTCCATAAACTCGTCATCGCATTGACGAGTAACGGCCTCTTTATCGACCTCAACCTTTTTCCCCTCATTGCCAAAGGTCAGTCTCAATTCAGATGCCAGGATTTCCGCCTCTTTTCTTCCGCCTGCCTGGCATATGGCCACACAGGTTTCACAGCCTAAAACCATTATTTTTTCATCATTCTTTACATATCCCTTTATCTCTTCAAAAGGTTTTCTATCTGCCGTTATCATCTGTATTGTCCTCTTTTTTTATCCCTTGACCAAGCCTCGTCTTATATGGATTGGGGCCCAATTCTTTTGCGCGATCAATCATTTTTTTTACTATTTCGGCAAACAACGGCGCTTCAGAGGCAGCGATATGGAAAAATTCAAGTCGTTCGCCTCCAATACCAGTTTCGTCTAATAGCTTTTTCGTGTATTCAACCCTCTTGCTCGCCCTTAAATTTCCCTCCAGGAAATTACATGTGCCGGGTTCTCAGCCCCCAACGAATATAGCGTCCGCTCCGGCTTCAAAGGCTTTCAGAATATGAATAATTTCCACCTTTCCAGTGCAAAGATAATGGACTATTCGCACATTAGTAGGATATTGAATTCTCCCAACACCTGCCAAATCAGCAGCACTGTAAGCGCAATAATTACAGAGCATGGCCACTACTTTTGGTTCATAATCCACCATTGCTCAATCCCCTTTAATTAGAAATTTGAAATTTCATATTTTAAACTGATTGATAAATATTTGGCTTTCCCATTTTCCAGTTTCAAGCATCCCTCTTTAATATAATGCTTCCAATTTAGAAATCACCTGTTCATCCTTATGATGCAATACCTGGATTGCGCTATTAGGGCATAGAGGGGCGCAAATACCGCATCCCTGACATGCTGCAGGATCTATCATTGCCGCCGAGTTCTCATAATCGATTTTGGGTACATTAAATGGACAAACCCTCACACATGTTAAGCAAACAACGCAACGATCCGGATTAACTTCTGCCACAGCTCCACCTACCATCCTCTCTTTGTGGGCCAGGATGGTGCAGGCCCTCGATACCGCTGCCTGTGCCTGGGAGATAGTCTCGTCTATAGCCTTAGGCCCATGGGCCAATCCACAAACAAATATTCCCGCAGTAGCGAAATCTACCGGTCTTAGCTTTGCGTGGGCCTCCATGAAGAAACCATCTTGATTTAAGGCCACTTTAAAGAGTTCGGAAAATACATTATTATCCTCTCGCGGTATTACTGCAGAGGCCAGGGTTATAATGTCGGTGTTTATTTGCATGGTCCTTTTAAGCACCTGGTCAATGACAGTAACCCTTAGTCTACCATTTTTCTTTTCGACAACCGGTTTATTTTCTATCTCATAACGAATAAAATGTATGCCCTTGGATCGAGCCTCTCTGTATAAATCCTCTCTTTCACCATATGTTCTTATATCCCTGTATATTATAAAAATATTCATATCAGGATTTAATTCCTTAAGGGTAATTGCGCTGTGGATGGAGTGAGTGCAGCAAACCTTACTGCAGTAAGGTCTGTCCGGCTCTCTTGAACCGACACACTGTATAAATACAGCAACGCTCGTCTCTTTCAGCCTCTTAGGATTTTGCATTATTTCTTGATCCAGGTCTAAGGACAGTAAGATGTTGGGATCTTCTCCATAGAGATATTCTTGGGGTTTGTAGCTATCTGCCCCATTTGCGATGATAGTAACGCCATGATTTAGCTCTGTCTCTTTGCCCTGGGAGTTAATTAGTCTGGATGTAAAGTTTCCTATTATGCCGCGTGCCTCTTTGATAGTGGTCTCCAAATGAACTTCAAGCAGATTATGCTCATTTACTTTGTCAACCATTTCCTGGACATACGATGCTACCCCCTCGTTTTTCCATGTAGCTCGAAGTCTGCCGGCATTGCCACCTAATATGTTCTCCCTTTCTATTAAATATGTTTTAAATCCCTGGTTAGCCAATCCAATGGCTGCCACAATTCCTGATACACCTCCCCCCACGACCATTGCTTCCTGGCAAGTGCTCTGGGGGACTTGATATAGCGGTTCAAGTTTAGCTACCCTGGCCACGGTCATGCGCACCAAATCCTTTGCCTTTTCCGTTGCCTTTTCCGGTTCATCCATATGAACCCATGTGCATTGATCTCTGACATTGGACATGTCAAAAAGATATGGATTAAGACCGGCCTCCCTGCATGTTTCCCTAAATAATGGTTCATGGGTTCTTGGCGTACAGGAGGCCACTACTACTCTGTTTAATTGTCTCTCCATAATGACCTGTTGCATTTTTGCCTGCGTATCTTCCGCACAGGTGAAGAGGTTGTCTTCTACATAGGTTACACCGGGAAGGGTTCCGGCATACTCGACGATTTCCGGTACAGCAGCTACTCCTCCTATGTTTAGGCCGCAGTGACATACAAAGACGCCTATTTTTAGCGGCTCCTTGCTGACATCCTTTTCAGGGGGGTATTCCTTTTTCTTGATTTTAGTGCCTCTTACCTCTGCAAGAGCAGAAGTAGCGGCGGCGGCGGCGGCGCTGGCCTGGGCAACAGTATCCGGTATATCCTTCGGTCCTTCAAAAACGCCACATGCATAAACACCCGGCCTGGATGTTTTAACCGGCTCAAAACTGTTAGAATCGACAAAATTGTAGTGGTTGAGGTGAATGCCAAGTTTTTTGGCAATGCCTATAGATTCAGGTGTTATCTCAAGTCCCACAGATAACACAACAATGTCAAAGTTTTCATATACTGTTTTTCCTGCCTCATCTGCATATCTAATTTTAAGGCTGCCA
>JAYEMW010000237.1:0-15280 GCA_034718555.1 Thermodesulfobacteriota bacterium | reverse complement strand
AGAGATGAGGAAATATGAGGGCGGCAAGTACAAGGACGCCACTCTTCTTACCAGAAAATTCAGCTTCAATGTAACGCACTCTATTCTTCCGGGCAGTGAGGCATTCAGTTGCCAAGATTGCCATGGAGAAGATGCTTATGTTTTAGATTGGAAAGAACTTGGATATGATGCTGACCCCTATGAATAATTAAATACTAAAAAAATTCGTAACCGTTCACGGGTTCAGCGTTCCGGGTTCAAAGGTTCAATATCACACCCTCCCCTTAGGGTTCACGAAAAAATAAGTTCACAATTTCAGGTGTTGAGGCGCCCGCCTGACAAGGCGTGGAAACGCAGTAATATCAGGAATATTCCGAGTTTTCACAACGCAGTCAGGCGGATTGTATCGGCGCCTGAAATGTGAAGTTATTTTTGAATGAGCCCTAAATCCCCTCCCATCAAGGGAGGGGAAATAAAGGAAGGAATTTCCTTCGAAGAAGGGGAAAGAGAGAGATGTTTAGTTATAAGCCTCTAAACCCTGAACCTTTTAACATGTGAACGCTAACAAAAAATGTTTTCAAGCCCTTCCTCCTCATAGAGAAGGGCTTTTTTATATACAAGACCTCGTTATTCACATTATACAAGAGGTTTGTGGGTTGTAGATTTTGAAAAATTCTGGGAAGATTAGACAACTAAAACTTTTCAAACTTTGGTCTACCCTGGGCTGGTTGCTGGTAGGATTTGTTATATTTTTTTCATTATCCCCCTCTCAGGCGGACACTACTGTATTTTCTCATTCCGACAAGGTTGTCCATATACTTGTTTATGCCTTTATAATGCTCTATTTCGGCTGCATCTATCTTCCCGGAGGTGCTTACCGGAGGCTGGGTATTGGCTTTATCTTGATGGGGTTTGTGTTAGAACTTATTCAGGGTTTAATAGATTACAGGACTATGGAATATTTGGATATGCTTGCAAATTTAACTGGTGTCCTGATTGGATGGCTGTCGTCAAAGACTTCGCTTTCCTCTATACTCATTTATTCAGAAAACAGGTTAGGATTACTTGAGAAGAATAAATCCTTGTACAGGAAATAAAGTCGCTGTTTACAAAAAACGTCAACATATTGACAAAATGTGTGAATAATAGACACATAGTATAATTTATATGACAAATATTGTGGAAAAATATCACCCCATACAAGAGATATTTTTAATGTTATCTGAAAAGTCAATGACTGAAAATATTACCACACTATATTATTTACAAGTGAAACATAAAACACTATATGTTGCGGTTAAATTTTGCGTTTTTCTATTTTTTATAAATGCATCATCTTTAGAACCGGCAAGCTTTTTAGGGCTTCACATCTGAATCTTGAAACGTTACCTATTATTGGCATATCTATTGCTTAAAATCTATTGGAGCAAAAGTTTATTATTAATTTAAAGGAGAGAGAGGAGGAAATCTTATGAGGAGTCATATAGTATTGGCAGCTATAATAATTACCATCTATGCGTCGTCAACTTGCTATGCCTTTGAACCGGGAATGGTAGGAAACTCCATAGGCATTGTCGGACTATTAGACACATCGGAAATACCACACCCATTATACTCAACTGGTGAAATTAATATCCCTCATGTGTGGGTCACTCCAGAGCCTTTGTATTCGTTTAAAGCGCCCTCTACATTTTTCCATAATGCAGGCACGTCTGATGTGACCAATAATGTTAATAGATCCATTATTACTACGGATACTTTTTCTTTATGTGGTGGAGCTGGTAATTCAAGGTCTCCCCATGTTTTGAATCCATCTGGTGGATTGGGGCTCTCTAATATATTTCAATTTCATAAATCAGGTCCTGCTGGTTCTGCCCCACTCTGTCCATTTGCAAATAGGTAAACTACCTCCAGTTTTCCTCATAACTGGTAGGTGTCACAGCAGACAGGCTATAGACTTTCAGATTTTTATACTCAGTCTTAAAGGTTTATCTCGTACAGTTTAGTGTTGCTTGTTCACGCCCTGGTGTAATCGGAATTATGGAGTAATGGAGATTGTTATAAATTAGAGAAATGGTCAAATCCTTTTGAACTGACTGTGGTTGATTTACCGTACTTATCGATCAACATGATGCCTTTTTCCTTTGTAATTTCACCTACAATGAAAAGAGGCGATATGTTCTTTTCTTTAGATAATTGCTCAATAGCATGAATATTTTTCTCAGGTGCGGTAAACAGCAATATATAGTCTTCACCACCTGAAAGGGCAAGTTTAAGGGGGTTGAAATTTTCCCTGGA
Organism: Thermodesulfobacteriota bacterium; assembly: GCA_034718555.1. Classification (GTDB taxonomy): domain Bacteria; phylum Desulfobacterota; class DSM-4660; order Desulfatiglandales; family B25-G16; genus M55B121. The sequence goes on along the minus strand of JAYEMW010000237.1, from coordinate 13,003 downwards.
GGAAAGAAGCTTTAGTTCCTTGGAAAGGGGAATCTGTTCTTCAAAAATACTTGCCCCGACCTTGCTTTCCTTGCAGATATGCCCGAGATCAGACAGAAGCCCGTCACTCAGATCTATCATGGCGCTGGCCAGTTGTGAGGTTGCTATTATCCTGCCTGTTTCAATCAAAGGCCATGGCTCATTGTGGGCCTTGATGAAGTGTTTTCTACTGTCACCTGTAGCTAATATTTCGTTTTTTAAAATGTTAAGTCCTGCCGAAGAATCTCCAATATAGCCCGTCAAATATATCTTATCTCCCGGGCCGGCACCATGTCTATAGAGAACACTGTGTTCCTCTCCATCGCCCAAAAGAGAAATGTTTATAATCAATTTATCCCTGGACGCTACTGTGTCTCCTCCCAATATATTGACATTGTAATGGGAACAGATGTCGTTCATGCCCCTGTATAAATCCTTAATTAATTCGACATCCGTTTTAACTGGTATACCTATGGATATAAGAACATGGAGAGGTATGCCGCCCATGGCGGCAATATCGCTAAGGTTTACGGCAACAGACTTCCACCCTAACTGGTATGGGGTTATTTTATCCATTATAAAATGTACATCTTCAACTAACATGTCCGTTGTAAATAGAAAAACACTGCTGGAATTAGCCCTAAAAACGGCACAGTCATCACCAATGCCCTTGATGACATTTTTTGACAATGTGCTGCATTGCTTTTTTATAGACTCTATAAAGCCAAATTCTCCAATCTCATTAAATTTCATAGCCTGTCCTCCCATATAAAGAATATTAAATTTTTCAGATGAACATGCAAGATAAAAACGAGTCCGTTAATAGATTGTATTCCCTGCGATTTATGTGTTACGAGCGCAGTGGGTGGTTATAATTTACTGGTCATCAAGCTTGATTATGAATTTTTTTTATGTATAATGGGAGTAACTTAATAAGGAGTTTATATTGTTTATAACCTTCGAGGGCATAGACGGGTGTGGGAAATCAACACAGATAGAAAGATTTGAGGCGAGGCTGAAAAAAGCTGGAATTTTTCCTGTGGTTACCAGGGAGCCTGGGGGTACCAAAACAGGGGAGGCTATCAGGGAAATTGTATTACATTTAGACGGAGTAAATGTAACGCCCCTGACGCAACTTTTTTTGTATGAGGCAGACAGGGCACAACATATAAAGGAGATAATAAGGCCGTCCTTAGAGCTTGGAAAATGGGTTGTATGCGACAGGTTTTTCGACGCCACAACCGTGTATCAGGGGATTGTCCAGGGACAGGGTGAGGGTCTAACTGAGCAGCTAAATCATCTATCAGCTTCAGGGCTGGATCCGGACATAACCTTTCTTCTTGACTGCCCTGCTGAAATGGCCATGGAAAGAATAAAAAGAAGGGACAGCGAAACAAAAAAAAGGGATATGTTTGACAAAAAAGATATAGATTTTCACAGGAAGATACGCTATGGGTATCTCTCCATAGCTGATAAATGCAAGGACAGATTCAAGATTATAGATGCCTCCTTGACTATAGATGAAATATCAAGGGAGATTGGCAAGGCAATTTCACCTTATCTGATTGATAAATAAAGATAACCTTATGGAAGTGAAATCATTTAGTGAAATAATTGGGCAGGACATGGTCGTTGGATTTTTAAAAAAGGCCATATCTAATAATAAAATCGCCACTGCATATCTGTTCGCTGGAATCAAGGGGATAGGAAAAACTTCCACTGCGTTAGCCTTTGCCCTATCGCTAAATTGTATTAACCCGGTTAATGGAAATGGATGCAGGTCTTGCCAATCTTGCAGAAAAATGATCGGTGGAAATCATCCTGACTTATCAATTATTGGGTTGGAAGATAAGAAGGAATCCATAGCGATTGAGCAAATCAGGAATATTAATAGAGAGATTTCATTTCCCCCTGTACTTGATGGATATAGAATTATTATTATAGATCCTGCTGAAAGGATGACTGTTGAGGCAGCTAATGCATTTTTAAAAACCCTTGAAGAGCCGCCATCTAATAATATTTTTATTTTGAATGTTAGAGATACAGGTGAGATACTTCCAACAATTATTTCACGATGCCAGAAAGTATACTTCAAACCTATCAATGAAAGGGAAATAGCAAATTTTTTAATAAACAATAAAGATGTTGAAAAAGAGAGGGCCGGAATAGCAGCCAGGCTTTCAGAGGGAAGCATAGGCCAGGCGGAAAAATTTGTTCAAGATGATTTTTTTTCCGACAGGGTAAATTGGATAAAAATACTATATAATGTTATTAATAACTCTTTTGAATCTTTATTTGATATAGCTCAAAAATTTATCACTAAAAAGGATTCAAGAGATAATAGAATAAATTTAATGTTAGGAATATGGAAGAGCTTTTATAGGGATATGTTGTTAATAAAACATGAAGGGAGGATTGATTTTATCCTTAATTCCGATTTTAAAGATCAGATCGAGAAGGCATCTTCAGTTTACACTATAGATGGACTAATAAAATCAATATCAATTATTGCCGGGGCCGAACGTGACCTTAAGGCTAACTTGAATACACTGTTTTTAATAGAAAAATCCCTTTTTAGACTTAAAAGGGCTTTGAATTCCGTATGAGGATTTATGTATAGGGATAACCTAAAGAAGATTATTGGCGTTACGTTTCGTAAGGACGGAAGAACATATGATTTTTACACAGGTAATTTTGTGCTTAATAAAGGAGACAAGGTTATTGTTCAGACAAGAAAAGGCATAGATATGGGGACTGTGTACGGCAAAGCAAGGCTAAGGGATACATCTATGCATAACAGGCCGATAAAAACTATATATCGGTTGGCTACTCCGGAGGATAAAAAGCAAAAAGAAAAAAATGAAATGATTGAATCGAGTGCCATGCAGTTTTGCAAGGGGCTGATAAATAAGAAACAGATACCCATGCACCTTGTGACAACAGAACTCTCCTTTGACAGGAGCAGACTCGTGCTTTACTATATCTCCCATGTCAGGGTTGATTTCAGGGAACTGGTGAAAGGCCTGATAAAAAAGTTTCATGCGCATGTTGAAATGAAACAAATTGGAGACAGGGACCTCTCGAGGATGTCAGGAGGGATTGGGCACTGCGGTCGTCAACTTTGCTGCTCGTTGTTTTTATCAGAATTTGAACCTATAACTATTAAGATGGCGAAAGAACAGAATATTTCTCTAAACCCAAATAAAATATCCGGCCTGTGTGGAAGATTAATGTGCTGCCTTTCATATGAGTATGATAATTATAAGAAAACGAGTAAAAAACCACGGGGAATTGATGAAAAAAACAAGAAATAAAAGATTTTATATAACTACTCCTATTTACTATGTAAATGCTGAGCCGCACATAGGTCATGCCTACTCTACTATTGTAGCCGATGTCATTGCGAGATTTTATAAACTGTCCGGTTTTGATACATTTTTTCTGACAGGCACGGACGAGCATGGAGATAAGATAGTTGAGGCCGCTGAGAAATCAGGCGAGACAGTGAGAACCTATGTCGACAGAATAAGCAACACCTTTAAAGAAACCTGGCCTGATCTTAGTGTTGAAAACGATTATTTCGTGCGAACTACTGATTCCAAGCACATTGAGACGGTCAAGAATATTCTCTCCAAGGTTTTCGAGAAAGGGGATATTTATTTTAGTGAATATGAGGGGAAATACTGTGTAGGATGTGAAAGATTTTATACGGATACAGAGCTGATAGACGATAAGTGTCCTATTCATAAGACTGTTCTACGTGTTATTAAGGAAGAAAATTACTTTTTTAGAATGAGTAATTATCAGCAATGGCTTATAGATTTTATCAAGGAAAACCCTGATTTTATAAGGCCTGAGAGATACAGGAACGAGGTTTTAGCGTTTTTGAAAGAACCCCTTGAGGATCTTTGCATATCCAGGCCTAAAAAGAGGTTGTCCTGGGGAATTTCTTTGCCCTTTGACGATAATTATGTGACCTATGTCTGGTTCGATGCGTTAATTAACTATATATCGGCCATTGATTACCCGAATGGGGATAATTTTGCTAAATTCTGGCCTGTTGCCCAGCATCTTATTGCAAAGGATATCCTGAAGCCTCACGGCATATTCTGGCCCTGCATGCTGAAGTCTGCAGGGATCGAGCCATTTCAGCATCTAAATGTCCATGGCTACTGGAATGTGAATGCCGGGAAGATGTCAAAAAGCCTGGGAAATATAGTAAAGCCATTAGATCTGGCTGAAAAATACGGCACTGATGCATTCAGGTACTTTTTGCTGAGAGACATGGTCTTTGGTCTTGATTCGGATTTTAGTGAAGATGCCCTTGTGAAGAGAATTAACGCAGACCTTGCAAATGACTTAGGCAATCTGGTAAGCAGAAGCGTAACCATGGCGCTTAAATATTTTGATGGGGTTTTTCCTGAAAGTGAGTCATGGAGCAAAGAAGACGCAGACTTGAGGGATGCCTTTATGAGGGTTGTTGATGAGTATGAGAATTTTATGCAGGAATTTGCTTTTCATAAGTCATTGATTGCAGTGTGGGGTTTAATTGGTCTGGCAAATAAATATATTGACACTATGAAGCCGTGGGCAATAGCAAAATCAGATATGGATCGTCTTGGCATAGTGCTAAAAAATATAACAGAGGCATTAAAGATAATTTCCGTGCTTTTATGGCCGTTTATGCCTGAGACTGCAGAAAAGATACAAGATCAGTTGGGTTTGGGTATAACAGGATCAGGGCTGCCTTTTGATAATGTAAAGGAATGGGGTAGGATTAAACAGGTAAAACCTGTATCAAAAGCCCCTCAACTGTTTCCACGGGTTAAATGGGAAGAAAAAAAGGAAGAAAAGAAAAAAAAGGAAAAATATGAACCGATAAGCCTGGAAGACTTTCAACGATTAGACCTTCGAACAGGCATCATAAAGGAGGCCAAACCGGTTCAGGGTTCTGAAAAATTGATAGAGCTGACTGTAGACATTGGTGAGATAAGAACTGTTGTTGCAGGGCTTGCCAATCATTACCAGATAGATGAATTAAACGGCAGGCATGTAATAGTGCTTGCAAACCTTAAGCCTGCAAAACTTATGGGGATTGAATCTCAAGGGATGGTCCTCGCAGCAGAGGATAAGTCAGGGGTTCATCTGTTGATTCCAGATAGGGAAAGCAAACCGGGAAGTAAGATCAGATGATTGATATCAGCTTAATAAATAGCGGTAACCATCTCTTATATTGATAACAGTTACAGGGGCGGAAGGGCTTTTCTTCTGCCGTATATAGTTCATCTATTTTTAGACAGGATAACAGGATTGACATGATATTTTTTTCATCCTGTTGATTTGTTATATAATAGACTGTAATAGCTTTTTGTGATTCTGCTCTAAGCCCTGCTTTATGCAGTTCTATAAGCATACATTTCTCATAAACACCTTCAAGAAAGCCAAATCCCGTTCTATTGTAAACACGATAAGCGCAGCCGATAATTGTTTCTGTCAGGTCTTTATATTCTATTACCTCCTTGAGGTTATGACAAACAGTTTTGATTAACTGGATTTATATCATGTCTATCCTGTTATCCTGTCTAATATTTTTCCTCTGGTGAACGGTTACCTCATGCCCTTGCTTGTAAATCGGGTCATATCACCTGATCAGCCATATAGATGTGATTTCATGATCAGAATTTGTCTTAAAACCGATGTAACTCCCAACTTTAATCCATGCCCTTGTGAGGATAAAGCTATCAGGGTCTTAGGTTCATATCTTTGATGGAAAGTTCAGTAAGCAATTAACCCTCTGATAAGAGAAGCTATGGATAGAGCTGGCTCTTTGATCTTTTCTAAGTTGGCACGATTTTCTTTATTCCATTTAGCCCATCTGTCTAATAAAAAGGCTCCTTTGATTTTTTTTGAGAGATCAGTATTGTTGTAACCCACAATAAGCAACTCTATGCCATTAATAAACTCATCCCTGTAGTGGATAGCAAATCCATTGACGTGGTTTTCAACGTTACCAACATTAACCAACCGTGCCTCTTTAAGGGCATTTTTTAGATGCCCTATCAGTTTATTTTTTCCTCATCATTATGCGTGCTGTTCTTTAAGCTTTCATATGCATGGATAGAAGATTTAATAGAGTTTATAAGATGTGATTTATCGCTATTTATACCAGAAGATTTAGGAATTATCCCCAAGTCAATTATGTTTATAAATATCAGGGAAAAACTGCCTAATAGCATCCCTATTAAACACAGCTTCTGATGTTTTCGTGTGCCAATAAATCCCAAGAAAACAGCTGCAATTCCCAGGATTAAAGAATAGACACCACCAAAGAGCCAACTTATGATACCTATTAGGGCTGAAATAATACCAAATGGTCCCCAGGTAGTTGTGGGTTTGTCCGTCATTTACTCACCTTTTATTTCAACGTCAAGCCTTCCTCGTTCTGTGTTTCTTTCCCTGCGTTCATCCTCTTATTTCATAAAGGATTCTTCAAAGTCACTGATTTTTATATCTTCTCCATTTTCCAAGGCCCTTTTTCTAATATCCAATCGATCTCGAATGCCAAAAATTTCAAAATCATTCCGTGAGCTCAATCCAACTGACCCTCCCGGTTTTTATATTTTTTATCGGCAGATTAGGCTGTGGGATTTCAATAACAGTACCCGTACTTGTTTGAACAAATGCCTTGCTTCCCTTCTGTTTGCCTACATGAAGACTTGGCGTTGTTGCCATTCCATGCCCAAGATCGAGCCGGTCGATAACGTTCTGATTTTCATCTAATCCAATATCGTCATCTCCAAACACGGTTTCATGCCATGCCGTCCCAGTCTGATAATACACACCATAAAGGTAACTCAGCCCCTCAGACAGGCAGATATCATCATATGGCTGATAGGTCGTAAATGTCAACAACCCTCCTAATAACGCAGCTTGCCCCAGGTTTCTTTCTCTTGGTGCAATGAAATTTTTATACCAACCATCAGTACCTGTAAGATCTACTGCACTGCATCCTGCGCCTACAATATATTCTACTAATTCATTGAATGTGGTTACTCCACTGGGAAGACATGCGGTCCCACCTCCTATGCAAGAGAGGGCAGCATCGGTTCCAGTGGCTGCTTTGTGAACCAGGATTTGATCAACACGAAGCAATCCCTGGGCTCCAGGTGTGCTGTCCGGTGTTCCTGTTATCTCCACAGTCTCCCATGTGAAATTTCCATCGCAATCTCGGGGTTCTTTTATACCATAATAGGATTGTTGGCTGCTGTCTGATTTATCAGATGCGTCAAAAAAGCGTCCAGTACCGAAATAGACCCAAAAATTTTTGCCATCCGAGCCAACACTAGGCGCTCCTGTTATGGGCTGAGCTGTTTCTATCAATGGAAGGGGGTTGGTAAGCGGTGATGCTAACATAGAATTCCACTGGCTGGGCACAGTTACTTCTTGTATACCATTAGCATCCTCCTTACGGGTAATTAGTCTATAGAGGTTTCCTTCCCAAGAGCCCCAAGTGCCTTCCACTGTGCCAAAGTAAACAACATCTGCCTTGTAATCGTGATTAAGATCATAATCCACGGTTATTAGATCTGAGACAAAGGAATTAGGTGCGGTGAGCTCAAAGCAGCCTCTTTCATCAGTAGATGAAGGCAAGGCATATGGTATCTGAAAGGGATTTGATGAGCCTACCAGGGAGCTTAAAGGAAATACTGCTACCTTGGCTGTCTGTGTGCTGCTGCCATCTAAACCGGTCGGCCCGCTGCCAAGTATAAGATACCAGGATATATTTGCCCCGTCCTTCATTGGAACTACAGTGGGAATTGCTGTTGTATAGCCAAAATTCACTCCTGAGCTCGTATGGGTTAACTCTCCAAGCAGTATAGGTGGGTTCTCAGGATCAGTAATGTCGAGTATAAAATAGGTAGATGCTAATTTACGAGTGTCAGAAGGGTAATCAGCAGTGCTGTCGTTATCAAGGTCAAGGGAGCCAGGAAAAATTGTAGCCCCGCCAAACCGCATTCCTCCGACCAATATTGTTCCCCATCCTCCAGGATGGAGGGCATCGTTTGGGAATATTTGTACATCAAAAATCCGTGGGCGTAAATCGATAAAATACTTATGAGCATATACAGGATTGGTTAAACATTTTAGATGAGGGAGGATGTTATAAGGGACATAGGCCCATAATTCAGCCCCCAATTCCGGCGCTACATCTTCTGAGGTGCAATCATCTGTGCGACAAAATTTTCTTTGATCCTCATTATAAAAACCGCCATTAACGGCATGGAACATGCCGTCATTGGCGCCGAAATAAATAACATGCCTTCGATTATTGTATTGTACCTTGAATTCCCCATAGGAGGCGTCTCGATAAATAAGGTGATAGTTTTCAACCGGTCTTGCTACCAGCATAGGTGTTGAGTGAACAACATCACCAATTCTCCAGGTAACGGAAGACGGTGTCCCATCATGATCAAAATCTGCTTCTACCTGCCGGCTACGCATACCTGTCTGATCTAATCCCCTCACCCAATTCACTATTTCGTCTACCTCGGCAGATGTCTGCACGCCAAAATCCAGAGGTATCGAACCACGGCCACCTGAAACTGATAAAGGAGAACTTATCCAATCACCCTTTGCAGTGAATCCAAGTAACTCGTTTACATCGGTAACACCATCGTTATCAAGATCATTCCATGTGAAGATATAGCGTCTAAGCTCATTGGAGATAAAGTTGGCTCTGTTGGTTAGGATGTCACCATCAGATATAGAGGCAAGCCATTCTGAGGCAGACCACAAAAAGTGAACCTCACCCAAACCTTTGGATGTTCCATTACATGTCCCATCTTCATTCAAACTGCCATAGCAGACTTTGGTAGTACGGGCATAATAGTCGTAATAGAAGATCACTCTCAGATCTCCCTCATCTAAGGTTTTGTCATCGTTGGTATCCTCATACATATTGCCGTACTCGTCAATAAACAATGCGTGCACCTCGCCTGTCCACACTACTGGACTGGAAGACGGGCTTTCAACTTTGGGCCAAAAAATAGCCTGGTATATAGCCCCTTCACCTGTGCGAGAAGATGATATTACTGATGCGGCAGAACCGGCCGCGGCTCCTGCCCTGATAGCAGAAAATGCCTCCCTCAGCTTAGCTTCAAGCTCAGAAGGATTTTCCGCCTGATAGAGTGAGGTTCCCCCATTCTGTGCAGCGTTATCCAAAAGAATGTCGGGGCTGCACTCATTATTAGTTCCTGTTGTTCTCAATGTTCCTGCCACAACAATATGAGTGGTTATATTTTGCTTATTCCCGTTTTGCCATGGCTCATTCGGATAAATATTTTCTCCATGATTGGCGTAGTAGGTTAGGTCATCCAAGAGTGTACTGCTGGAAAGAGATGGGCAGCTCACTGCATCGGCATTATCCGTGTCGTTATTGCCCTCAGAGCTGGCAAATGTTTTCATTATATTATTTAAGTCTGCTGTTGAGGCGCCATCTGTTATTATAAGGATATTATTGTTCTGGCACCAGATTGTGATTGGGTCCGGATGGGTGGCATCAATTAAAAAATCATCAGGATGTAATCTAAGATTGATATTTTGTGTGTAGTAACCTATGGCATTATACATTGTCTCAGCAATGGGAGTCCATGAGGCGGCCTTTATCTTGTTTAATTGTTCAACCAAATCATCTGTGTGGCTGCTACTCTTGTCTATATAGGAAATAACCTTTCCACCGTCCCTATTCTCAGGGTCGGAACATGCGTATAGGATATAAGGATCGGCCATGCTGCATTCACTGTCAGAGCCATCATAGTTAAAGGTCATGGAGCCAAGCCTAAGGTCTTCAGCAAATTCGTGAATGAGTCCTGCTGGAGAGTCTTCATGCTTGATATAGCCCTTTAGGACTGCAATTGGCTCATCAAGTTGAGCGATTACACCTGAGTCGGAAAGTACAGCCGGGATGTTCCAGAACTCACCGGTTTCCCCTGCCTGGTCGGTTGGATCAACCACTTCTGGAATCGTGAGAATATTGCAATAGTCCATCAGGGCCTGTTCAATGCATGATACGTCTATACTACCATCCGCTGCAAGAACCCAGCCTGGCTCGGTACCACCAGAACAGTCCCACTTTTTGCAACATTCAGGATCAGGTGGTACATGACCATCCGGCCAGTTTTTCTCATTCCACCATTGGTCACATTCACACGTGGAGCCCTCCCCCGGGTTCCAGCAACGACCCACATAGCCATACGGGTTCGGATTCGGCTCTGTAACCATGTCGTCGTCATAGACTCCAAAGCAAACATAGCCCCGATCGTCGGTTGTAATATCCCACGGGTCTGTTCCCCACGTATTATATATGTGTTCACAGTCATTCATAACGCTCTGAGCAGGGCCGGCGCCTGGAGGCCAGCTTCCCTGTTTTGCCTGGTACCAGCAGTTGTGGATGGAGTGGTTGAATGCCCCCTGGGAGTCGGCCTCTTCAGATTGGCCTCCTCCTGAGCTGTACCCCATGCAGCCGTCGATATATTGCTTAAGCTGGCCTTGGTTTGGACTCTCCTTTCCCAGCTCTTCAACTGCCAGTTGACAGTCGCTGTTATCAAACCCATTGGTCATTTCTCCGAATATTTCGATATGGGTCACGTTGTAGCCTACCCAATTTACCCCAGTATCATTTGCAGCGCTTGTGCCATTTGCTGTGCCTCCCTCGTCTGTTATATACATGGCACCATTATCGCTCACAATACTCCCTGCCGGATAATGGGTCCCATTTGTCCACCGGGTGAGGGTGTAAGGCGCCCAATTCACCCCTGTGTCGTCTGAAACACCTGTTGTTCCGCTTGATGTGCCTCCGATGGAGGTTTTGTATAATTCACCGAAATCACTAACAATACTATTGGCTGGATAATAGGTTCCATTGGCCCATGGATCAAATCTCTCTTCCTGGGGTGGACGTATTCCCAGGGTCAGGTATTTTTGAGCGCCATATACATCGGAGACCGGCACCTTTTTGATAAAGCGCCGATTAAGACAACCCCTTGATTCCATAACGAGTCGGCCGTTCGGCGCTCCATATGTGCCGGATGCCTCGTACTTGCCCCCGGTAAGAATCTTTTTTTCAATGTCAAACTTAGAGGCTGTGGCCCAGTTCAGGAAGTTGCCTTTCGCGAAAAATGAGGTTACATCTGTACCCGAGTCTATTTTTATATGAAGGTGGGAGTGGTTATATGGGGTGCCGCTGGCATTGAACCATATCGCAAGCGATTCCAACCAATTTTTGATTTCAAATTGCCCTATCACTTTGTCATAATAATACCAGGTTCCATCCTCGAAATAACCGGCATAGGTGGTTGATTCATCGTAGCTATCATCAAAACAGTATTTTTGTTCATCGACATAGGCAAGATCATACATGCTGGCAGAGTTATCAATCAAAAGGAGTAAATTTGGGTCCACACCGGTGGCAAAAAAAGCCGGTAAAGAGATGCCACTCTCGCAAATGTCAACATTTCCATATAAAGCCTTAGGGTACAAGCCGTTAATGGTAAAAAAAAGCATTATAAATAAGAATGCCAATTTTTGCTTCCAATATTTCATATTTTGAGCTCCTTTGATATGTTCTGAAATTAAAAAACCCGTTGAAAAAGGGGAGTCTTAATCTTTTATGCAGCCTACATAGAACAGCGAAATAATAGATTTATAAGGATTAATAATCCAAAACTACATTATTTCAATGTTTACATGCCCCCTCTTTACCAACAACATGCCTCCATCTTGTCATTATTACTGACTTGCTGTTGTGTTTCCCCTTATGTTGGGAATAAATTTCATAAAGAATATGCATTCCCCCACCACCAGCTCCTTTTCCGACCCCCTCGTATCCGGCGGCCATTTGTAGTGGGCTACCGGTTGATAATCGGGTGACGCCACTGAATGTGATATTTGTATGCGGGGCAAGGCCAGTGTAGTTTGAAGGAAAGTAGACATGCCTGTTATCATCATCCGGTATTAAACTGCTTGTAAGTTCATTTTGCCAGAATGCTAATGGCACAGGAGAGGGGTTAACATTAGCATCATCATTTATTATCCTCACTTTTTGAGGTTTACTACCAATGATATGTGAGCTAAATCCCGCCGGACAGCATATATTTTCCTCTATAAGCTCAGCGCCCAGTTCTGTCCCACCTTCAGCTTCATAAAAGGCAATTTTGTAGAATTTTTCATTGCCTGCAATCTTATTTTCAATAGTACTGGTAGTTATGGCCGCTATTCCAACAAGGCTGAGTAGGGCCAATATTAATATTGAAAGAACAAGCACAGAGCCTTGTTCGTTATTGAGAGTCGCTAATAATCTTTTCATACATTCTCCTAAGATGGCAGCTTGATGTACCTGATGACAACATTCCTTGTAGTTCCTTTATAGGGCCAGGTAACAATTACATTAATTATCTTGTTATTGTCCATCGGATCATCTACAGAAATATTCCAGTATACGGTATATTCCCCATCAGTTATCTGGTAATCAGTGGGATATGTGTTAGTATCAGGGATTGCCAGGGCTGGTAGGGGAGGAAAGGGATTACGAAGACCTGCATTACCGTCGCCGTTGATATCTTGCAAATCAGCGTTATTATAAGGTACGGATATTAGTTGTTCGATTTTATCCTGTGCTATGGTAGTTGCTCTGGTCAGTCTGTCCGCGGAAGAATTACCTTTTATAGCGCTAATCTGCATAGAGGCTACGGAAAATATACCTATTGATAAGATGGATATTGCTATCAAAATTTCTATCAAGGTAAAGCCGTTATCGCTATTTATTTTCATAGTAATTGTTCCAAATATTTTTTGATATTTTCCTAATATATGCCACTAAAACTTTTTTCTATGGATTGAACGTTTTCGTTACTCTCTAAAATTTGTTAATGCCTATTCGAGCCCCATATTTCTGCATTTAATAATACAATTCAAAATCCTACGTCTA
>JAYEMW010000236.1:0-3017 GCA_034718555.1 Thermodesulfobacteriota bacterium | reverse complement strand
CCATCAGTTTTACCAGTTAAACCAATAGGGTTTCAATTTTACTTTCCAGGATGTAATCGGGAGTAATAAACTTCTCGTTGAACGGTCACAACTAAGAAGTGGGGAATAAGAGAGAGAGAGAGAGAGAGAGAGAGAGTAGTAGTAGTTTTTGCGTCATTTCACTGATAGACATTGAACATCCTCCATAGCGACATATTATTTATGGCTGCGTTACGAGACTATAAAAGCTACAAATCTGATTTTCTGCAAGGATAAGAGCCATGCATAGATTTTTAAATTATCACAATGACGTATTTTAGTCAAGATGCAATTAGCTTTTTTAGAGAACGCTCGGTTAAACAATACATGATACTTGAGTTTTCCAGAATTCAAGTATCTTACCAGTGTTGTTTATAATTTGGTAAGGACCGGGTTCGAATGTACTTACTTTTAACAACTGACTCTTCAAATGCTTGTGAAAACAAAGAAATAGCTTCATAATATTCAAGATAAAGCTTTTTACCTATTTGGAACTTACAATCTTTATATGGTTTTAGAGAAGGACATAAATTTGCCGCTTTCTCATCTATGATGCCCCCTTTATGAAGTAAGCAGTTACGTACACTATTTATTTCATTTAGCTTATCGAGTACATTATTGTGACAATTGATGTTTATACTTAATGAACAAAGCATCTTACAGTAGCCATCTCCGACTGTAAGGTTGCTACGGATCGAACTTTCAAAGCGTGAGTATAACTTTCTGGCATCTTCTTCTGTTATAGCGGTTTTATTAAATCCTTTAGTTTTCACATTAAGGTTAGTTAGTGCATCAATTGCCGTAGGATCATTCATAAGGGTGAGTACAATAGTGTCTTCTAAAGCAATCTCAATTGAGCCCCACATGCTTACCAAACTATGTCTATTTATTGTATCAAAATCACTATTTAATAATTCATCTGCTGACTTCACGAGATAAGGCTGTTCGGCAAGTAAATAATCTATATTAGCAACAGGCTTTTTTGCTTTTAAGAGCTGCTGCATTGCAAGTTTTAAGAGTGGGCCTGAACCTTTCAATGCACTCATACTCTTGTGGATAAGACTTGTAAGAGCGATTTCCTCCGCGATATATTTGATACAATTTCCAATCGGGGCCATTATCCAGTTATAACAATCACCGTCTTCAATCATCAGTCTATCCTGCTCTTTGTTGTTTTAAGCCTAACCTTATTCGTTAGGCCAATGCTATTCTCTATATTTTACCTACGATGAAGTAAGGGCTGATCTTCTCAAGTCTTTTGGGGCCAATTCCATTTACCTTAAGCAGATCATTTAAAATTCGGGGGACACCTTATTTAATTCTACAGATATAGCGGATATAGTATAAAGGGGACAATCCTATATTATCCTGTCAAGCAAAAAATAAACAACATGAGAGAAGAGGTCTGTAAAGAATGGGTGACACCTATTGACTTTTACTTGTTAAATTAAAGCCCGGAAAGCCGGGGCCAAAGCCTGAAAACAAGAATCAGATTGCGTAGCCTGGAATTAAGTAAGGTGTCCCCCGAATTCCGCGGCGATAAGCTGGCCGCAAGCGGCCAGCTTATCGCTTGGATTCACTTGCTATTTTTCGAGACAGCGGAAAATAGTTAAGTGGAATGATTCGTTATGCCCTTAATTTCATTTACAATGTATTCTGCTTGAGGCTCCTTTATCAAAAATAGGTCAAGTTCATTTTTACGATGAAAGCCTTTTATTTTTGATTTATACATTTGAGCAATATTATCGTCTTCTATTTCTTTTTTTCTTGCTTTGCTTATTTCTAAATACTCTAACTCTCTATCTATGCCTAGAAATTTTCTTTCAAGTAAATTTGCGACAATTCCAGTTGTACTACTTCCTGTAAATGGGTCTAATATCCAAGCACCTTTTTCAGTTGATGATAGAATTAATCTTGTTAATAAAGCGAATGGCTTTTGTGTTGGATGTTTCCCGCAACTTTTTTCCCATTTTTCTATTGCAGGTAATCGCCAAACATCTTTCATTTGCTTGTTATCATTTAACTGTTTCATTAATTCATAATTAAAATAATGCGGAATTTTTTCTTCTTTTCTTGCCCAAATAACTTGTTCTGTTGAATGAGTAAAATAACGACAAGAAAAATTTGGTGGAGGATTTGTCTTTTCCCAAGTTATAATATTTAAAATTTTAAATCCCAATTCAAGTAAAACTTGCCCTACACTAAATATATTATGTGAAGTGCCACTAACCCAAATTGTGGCATTAGGTTTCATTTTATTTTTGACTAAAGATAACCATTTTCTGTTAAAAATATTGATTTCATCAAAGCCATAAGATTTATCCCATTTACCTTTATTGACACTAGATATTTTACCATTCTTTATTGTTAAACCACCATTGGATAAAAAGTACGGAGGATCAGCAAAAATCATATCAAATTCAAAATCAAATTTAGGTAATACATTAAAAATATCATCATTGATAAGTGTAAATTTTTTATCTTGAGATTTGAAGTATGATTCAATCATCAGTTGAGTTCTTGCTTTATTATTTCAATAAATTCTTTTACAGATGTTAAATTGTATACTTTGGGAATTGTGTTAAATGCCTCTTTTAATTTATTTTTTGCCGAATGCCACCCTTGACCATCAGTAATCCAAACAAATTCAAAATTCTCATATTGATTGATTTTAGGAGCAATATCAGTATATGCACGTGCTGTTTCATTTAATTTAGATCCTCCACCATTATAATAATTCACCTCAATTAAGTATGTTTTACTGTTTGTTTTTATAACAAAGTCAAATCTTTTAATATCTTCTCCTAAACTTGTTAGCTCATAAAAAAAATCACTTTTAACCTCTTTTTCAAATGGAATTTTATTTTTTGAAAAGACAGAAGCAACAAGGCTCTCCATATTTTTGCCACCTCTATTTTTCCTGGCATTTGTATCTAAACCCAAGTTTACCACTAAAACAAAACAAACTCTTACAACCACACGATAAGTGCGTTTTTTTA
>JAYEMW010000235.1:0-3030 GCA_034718555.1 Thermodesulfobacteriota bacterium | reverse complement strand
TTTTAAACCCACCATATATTGTAAAAAATTTGGATGATTCTTTTTCCGTAGTTGTAGGCTATAGAAGATTGTTGGCTGCAAAGGAACTGGGTTGGAAGAATGTAGAATGCAGGCTATTGCCGAAGGATTTCCCCTCTTTTGAGGCCTTAATGCTTAATTTAGATGACAATCTTTTGCACCGTAAGTTAAATATAATTGAAAAGGCAATGGTAATCGAGAGGATGTTTTCCTTCTTACAAAAGGATGAGATAATAAACGATTACCTTCCGCTTCTTGACGTTCCGGCAAACAGTCAAAGCTTAGAATTATATCTAAAATTAAACAAGTTAGATGAACAGATTAAAGTATCTATTGCAAAAGAAATAATATCTCTGAGGGTTGCAGGCTTAATGGAAAATATTGATAGAGAGCATCGGCTGAGTATTAACGACTTATTCATAACTTTAAAGTTTAGCTTTAATCAACAATTACAACTATTTCAATTTTTGACGGAAATTTCCAGCAGGGAAGGGCGCACAATAAAAGAAATTTTAGATGATAGCGAAATCAGTGAAGTTTTAACGGATAAAAGGATGAATGCACCGCAAAAGGTAAAAGCAATAATAGCGGCTTTAAAGAAAAGAAGATTTCCATCACTCTCAGGGGCGGAAATGGCATTTAAAAAGGGTGTTTCCCGTCTTTCTCTTCCATCAGGCGTTAACATCATCCCTCCTGCATTTTTTGAAGGTGTTAATTACAGGCTTGAAATAGTTTTTTCAGATGGAAATGAAATTACAGATAAAATTAACAGATTGAATAAGTTATCAGGATTATTTGAAGTAACTGAGTTCTGGAAGGGCAGGGGGAATAAGTGAGGAAATTCAGTATCAATAGAATTTTAACTGAAGATAAAGCGGAATACGATTCCTTGACGAGAAATATAGCCAAACGCCTCCCTAATGTAAAAAATATCAGGGTAAAACCAAACGATCTCGCAGTTGAAGAAAATCTTGATGTGATGGACAAGGAATCCCTGAGACTCATTCATTTTAATGGAGAATTTCTAAAACCCTGTCCAGGCACAAAAAAATACATCTGTTGTGGTTATCAAATCTTGAATATCGGCATTAATTGCCCAATGGACTGCAGTTACTGTTTTTTGCAATCCTACATTAATCAACCATCGTTGAGAATATTTACCAATCTAAAAGAACAACTAAGCAGTATAGGCAGATATATAGATAACAATCCTCAAAATATTTTCAGGATTGGCACAGGGGAGTTTACAGACAGCCTTGCCCTTGACTATATTACAGGATGGACGGATTTTCTTCTCCCCTTTTTCTCCACAAGAAACAACACGATTTTAGAGCTGAAAACAAAGACCACGTTTATAAAAAACATCCTAAAGAGTGATTACAGAAAGGGAATAGTGATGGCATGGTCATTAAATACACCACGGATAGTGGGGAACGAGGAACTGATGACCGCCAAAATAAAGAGCAGGATATTTGCAGCAAAGAAATGTCAAGAGGAGGGATTTTTACTGGCATTTCATTTTGACCCGCTAATATATTATGATGGTTGGGAGGATGAGTATGAAGAGGTAGTTGAAATGCTTGAAAAATATATTAATCCTGAGTCTATTATATGGATAAGTATGGGATCATTCAGATATATGCCACATCTGAAGTGGAATATTAAGAGAAGATTTCCCAAAACGGACATATTTAACGGGGAGTTTGTGTCGGGGCTGGATGGAAAAATGAGGTATTTCAAACCCATTAGAGTTGAGATGTACTCTAAGTTATCAGAAAGATTAAGCAAGTGGCACAATGACTTAGGAATTTATCTCTGTATGGAAAGCGACGATGTCTGGAGGCAGTCATTCGGCTGGTCTCCTGAGAATTCCAAAAACCTTTCCGATTATCTCGATAACAGGGTCAGGTTATTATCCATGCGGTCAAATTGAGCTTGCATTATATTTGAATTTTTGCATAATCAATTGGCTATAGATATAAACAGATATGCTGTTGCATAAACCGTTAATTTAATAAACAGGAGGAATTATGGAAATAAAAAAAATAGGTATCATTGGGGCAGGGACAATGGGTAATGGTATTGCCCAGTTAGCTGCACAGATTGGATGTGATGTTGTGATGAGGGATGTTGAAATGAGATTCGTAGAAGGGGGACTGAAAAAAATTGATGGTTTTCTTTCAAGGAGTGTGGAAAAAGGGAAGATGGAGCAGCAGGAAAAGGATGATGTTTTAGGCAGAATAAAGGGCACCACGGATATGGCTGACCTGAAGGATGTTGATTTTGCCGTAGAGGCGGTTATAGAGGATTTAGACTTGAAAAAAAGTGTATTTGGTGAATTAGACGGATTATGTAAACCTGAGGTCATTCTGGCCACAAACACCTCATCAATGTCCATAACAGAAATAGCAGCAAGCACAAACAGGCCCGACAAAATATGCGGGATGCATTTTTTTAACCCTGTTCCGCTAATGAAATTAGTTGAAATTATAAGAGGATATTCTACAAGCGATGAAACCATAAAAGCAACAACTGAATTGGCACAGAAGATGGGGAAGCTAACGGTAGAGGTAAAAAAAGACTCCCCGGGCTTTATAGTGAACAGGATTATGATCCCACATATGATTGAGGCCATAAAAATCGTTGAAGAAGGTATTGCATCAATTGAGGATGTGGATAAAGCGGTGAAGAATGGCCTTAATTATCCCATGGGACCATTTGAGTTGATGGATTTGACAGGGATTGACATAGCATATTTTGTAAGTGAGTATTTTTATAAGGAGCTCAATAAGGAGAGTAAGTGGGCTTCTCCAAACCTGCTAAAGACAATGGTGAGGGCAGGAAAGCTCGGCAAAAAGACCGGCAGTGGATGGTATGAATAAGATATTTGGTAGAAAAAGGGAGGCTATAAGATAGTCTCCCTTTTTTATTTAAAAAATATTATATTTTATTTTTATGACGCATAGATTTCAATAGTTTTCTGTACTTATGTTTTTTTATTTTTTTTCTTCT
>JAYEMW010000234.1:0-3034 GCA_034718555.1 Thermodesulfobacteriota bacterium | reverse complement strand
GATATACGCAGATAAAAAAGATTTTTTACTGCACAGAGCGGGCTGAGTTTTTTATTTTTTGTCTCTTGTCCACTTACATGACAGCAAGGTAATCGTGCTCCCTCTGACTAAAATAACCTAAAATAACCCAAAAAGTTTTCCAAACATCCCGATTACCGCAATAAGGGAAAAAGAAAGTGCAAAGGTGAAGAGTCTTATAGTCATATTCCGGTTCTCTTTTAAGCCGCTATCAACCTTAACATCAATACGCTCAATGAGATTATCTATTTTGTCTTCAAGTCGTTGAAATCTGTGATCAACCTGTTCAAAGCGTTTATCCACCTGCTCAAAACGTTTATCAACATGGTCAAAACGTTTATCCACCTGCTCAAAGCGTTTATCAACCTGTTCAAAGCGTTTATCAGTGTCGTCTCTGAAATCCTTAACCTGTTCCTTGATCTGTCCCTGGTTTCTTCTTAATTCATCAATCTGAACCTGCAAAAGATCAAACCGGCTGTCAAAATATTTTGTGTTAGGGAAAAAACCGGCGATAAGAGCCTGAAAATCCTGTGGCAGTTTTATCTGCTCCTGTTGTTTTATTTCATTTCCCATAATTACTTCTCCCGTATTTGGTTTCTTAGGACTCGCTTAAAAATAAATTTACACATTAAGCCCAAGTCTTTATTGTAATGGCTTTTATGCATCAAAAAGGCCTACCTTTCATGACACCTATGTGATTATTAATTCCTACGTTCATTAAATGCTACCTGTGCGGTTAACTATTCGCTTTTTGGTAAAGTTGTTTAACATCCTCTTTGCCTCATTGACCTGTTGATTAAGTTCTCTAAAGTCTCTCATCCTCACCCCTTTTTAATGCTAATCCTGTCTCAGACGGGACTAATGGCTAACCGCACGGGTTTAGATTTTTTTTATATCCTGAATATCCTGTCTAAAAAGTTATTACCCCGCCACAAATATTGGCGGGCAGGCCCTCCACAAAGATAGCCGGACAAGGGCAGAGTATGCAGAGAATAAATTAGCCACAGACAGACACAGACACACACGGACAGGCACAGAGAATACATATTAGTTTTTTTAGTGCCCCTGCTAAATACGCCCCAGTACGATCTTCCGGACCTACGGGGTAAACTTCGCCTTTCACGGGGTAAACATTCTGTAGGATAAACATGTCTTAGGGTAGGTCTGTCAGTACATCATATCCCTCTCCGTGTATTTGCACAACGTAACAAACCCTTTAGGTGAGTATGCCTCAAAAATATTTTTGAGCATAGTCTCTTATTGTATCGACACTCTCCAAAAGAGTGGGTGAATAGACCAGTACTTTCTCAAATATGGCGTAAGTGGTCTCAGATCTGTATTCATGAGCAATTTCATTACGCAATATGCGAATTTCCAGAAAACTATCAGCGCTCAGGATAACGCCCTTTTTTTCAGCCCGGTTAATCCTGTCACGAACTGTTCCAGTGTCTTCAAGGTCTATAAAATCCAACAGTCTGAAAATCTTCTGGATGATAATATCGCTCAGCCTTGCAAACCTACTTGTCAAGGCCTCAAAACCTTCCAGCTCTTCATTGGAAAGAGCCTCATGAAGCTTGATTTTCTGACATTTTTGAAAGGAGTATTGGAGCGCATCTTTTGCCATTGCCAGATTTTCCAATTCGAAGGAGAGGTTTTCTTTTGCTGCCTTCATAGTAATTGGACCCCCTGCTCCGTTACCATCCGAACAAATGGTTCACAGCCATCCTTTGTTACAATAAGATCAATTTTCTGTTCATCAAGGACCGAAAAAATATTTTTCTTTACCGTTAGCTTATCCCCATAGCTTATCTTCCGGGAAAATACTAAAAGATCAATATCCCCACCCTTGCCACTGTCATCCACACGAGATCCAAAAAGGTAAACCTTAGCGTGTGGGTCGATGGAATGAATAGCCTGAAGAATAACCTGTTTTTCTTTTGGATTAAGACGCACTAAAATGTCCTCCTCGAACACTATTACTAATTAACAATGCTTTTTGTCAATTCATATTTCACCAGCTGGATATTCGGCATAAGCCATACATTTTTTTTCATTATAGTCAGGAATTGTTAGGGTGTGACGTTCTTAATATTTTAAATAATTTTAACGTCCGCCGGATGCTTGATGATAGATTTTTATTCTAAGAATTTCTCACCCCGCCACAAAAATAAGCGGGCAAGCGCAGACCCACGCAGGACACAGGGAAACGTCAAAGTCAGCACTAACTGAGTAAGATTTGATAAATTTACCCTAACAACAATGGGATATAAATCCGAAATTCGAATATCTAAGCTCTAAACAATATCAAAATACGAATATCAAATGACAAAAACTTTCATGTGCTTATACAATATATGTGGCCAATTTGATATGTTTTGGATTTAGTTCATTTGTATTTGTTTAGTATTTAGTGATTCGTGCTTAGAATTTACTGAAAATCAAATGAGCAAATAAGTTCAATTAGTTAAGCAGGTTAACGCCATAAATGACATGGCCCTGGGGCAGGTGCAGACAGGTGGTTTCCGATCACACGTTCTGAGTGCACACCGGTTAAATACCCGGAGGGTACCAGGTTCAACAGGATCGGGGCAGGCAAAGGTGAAAAAGTGATCGGTCGATGTTTCCAGCCTAAATCACACCGAGAGACTTCAAGAATGCCCCCAGTGCACCAAGGATGGAAATGCCTATGGCAATGGTAAACATTTTCAGGGTAAAAGCCCTTTGCTTTTCATCCCGATACTCCAATTTGTCACCCAAACGATCAATGGAAGCTATAATCTGCTCAAATCGCTTGTCCATATCCGACTTGGCAGAGTCAAAACGTCTATCAACATCGCTCCGAAAATCCTTGAGATCGCCTCTGAGATCATCGATTTGTCCCTGCATATTATCAAAGCGTACCTCAAAATACTTGGAAGTGGGGATGATATTGGCCACTAGGAGGCTGTCCGAGAATAGCAATTTTTTCTCAAATCGAGGAATGCGAAAAAAATTACCGCAGGTATATGGTTGATAT
>JAYEMW010000233.1:0-3039 GCA_034718555.1 Thermodesulfobacteriota bacterium | reverse complement strand
GCAGTAAGACAGAATCGTTTTGCAAAGAAATTCTTTCCTGGCAAAAACCGATTTATACATTTGACAGTAATTACAACAAGAACCTTATTGAAATGGGCGCCCACCCTGCAAACATGGACAATGTTTCCGGCTGGGCAAATTTATTTGCAGCACATAATGAATAACTGCTAAAAAGAACGGCATTTTATTTACACCTTTACGTTGTAAAAATGGGGTACCGGAACGTCTGTTTGCAAATTATTTAATTATTGCTTGAAATTTTAAATAGTTTTAAATAGTCTATAGTCACGTTGCGTTAATATTTCTTATTATTATGAAAAGCCAACCGTTTTATGAGGCTATTATGAAAGCAGAATTGAGCAGGATAAGTATTGTAATGCTCGGCAGCTTTAACCCAAAGATATTTCAGCCAGCTTGGTTTGCAGCAAATGAACTTATAAGAAAACTTGAGGCTGAAGAAGCGGGTATAGAAATTATTCATAATGATATTTCAATATTCAGCATTGGAGATTGGCTACGGTTGGCAGTTACAAGAGATCGATTTGATGCGTCAACTGAACAGGAAGCATATTTTGAAGTTCTAGTTGACTTTGTGCTGGGCACATTTAGTTTATTGTCTCATACACCAGCTGGCATTCTTGGAATTAATACATCTATGCATTACCGAGTAAAAAACGACAAGTGTTGGCACGAGATAGGTGATAAGCTGGCCCCAAAAAAACCTTGGAATTTATTGATGCGGGATCCAGGGCTTACAAGCGTTGAAATGCAGGATATTAGGGTAGATGGCCCTAAAGGATATTTGAGAGTTCGGGTCGGGCCATCAACTCGAATCACGCCGGGAATATTTATTAGCACCAATAATCATTATGAAATTGATGATCCTAAAAACACTAAGGGCTGCTCAGAATTAATGGAAATACTTAATACAAATTGGAAAAGCTCGGTTCATGGTGTTGGAGACATAGCCAAAACAATCATTGGTTAAAAGGAGAAAATATGCAATTAGCAAAATCTGAACAGGACCAAGAGAGAATTAGAATAGCTTCAGAGAATATCTATCTAAGTGATTATGAGGAGGGAGGAGAAGTTGTGCCTTCATTATGCATGGATCGTAGATGGGAAGTCATTACAAATCCGGATGTTACTTCATACGGCCAACTAATTTTTCAAGAATGCGGATTTATAGCTCCTCAAGAGGAAGCATCTGTTGATAGTAAAATCAATTCGACCTATATAGATATTAATGATAAGTCAAATTTGCTCCAAAAGGAAACACCTGAGTCTCCTATTGTTTGGTATCCGTTTAAATATCAAAGAACTACACAGTTTACGTCACTTATAAAATGGCGAGGTGTTGTTCTTGAAATCCATAAGGATTGTTTCCTATGCAGACTCGTTGATCAAGATGGCAATTCACCAGATGAGGAGGCAGAGATCCTGCTGTCAGAAATATCAGATGAAGATTTTCAATTAATTGATATCGGCGCTGTGTTTTACTGGAGTATTGGATATCAAATAAATCCATCAGGTTCTCGCACCAGATCCTCGATTATCAGATTTCGGCGGCTTCCGGTTTGGAGATCTGAAGAGCTATCCGAGGCTCAAAAGAAGGCCGAAAAAACACTAATAAAGCTTGGTATTGCCTGATACAGATGTTGACACCGCCTCTTAAGGAAGAAGTTGAAATATCAATATTTGGTCCAGGATATGGAGAGTGTATTTTAGTCCATATTGGTTTTAATGATTGGATAATTATTGATTCATGTATCAGTCCTTCCTCAAAAAAACCATGTGCTATTGAATATTTATCCAGCATCGGAGTGCCGTTAGATACAGATGTAAAACTGGTTATCGCTACCCATTGGCATGATGACCATATTAGGGGGATCGGCAAAACCGTTAACTCCTGTTCCAATGCAACATTTGTATGCTCAGATGGGCTTTTAACAAAAGAATTTATCACATTTATAAAGGCTTATGGAGCAAGGCCTGGCATGACTGAAGGCGTAAACGAATTCGATATTGTCTTAAAATCGTTGGAAACCTCTAATAGAACGCCGAAATATGCCAGTGCAGAAAAAGCCCTTTGGAAAAGAAATGGTTCAAATGGCAAGCCTTCTTGTTGCATTACAGCACTATCACCTGCTGATTTTGCAATACATTTAGCTAAGATTCAGCTAAAGGAACTTTTCCCACAAGAAAATATAACAAAGCGAGATGTTGTAGCTCCTCAACCAAACAATGTCGCTGTTGTTATTTGGATTGAGGTCGGAGATATTTGCCTGCTTCTTGGCTCTGACCTTGAAAATTCCCCAGACAAAAGACATGGATGGGCGGCTATTGTTGATTCAAACCTACGCCCAGGAGGTATAGCTTCAGTTTTTAAAATCCCACATCACGGCTCCAAAAATGCCGATTTGCCAGAAGTGTGGCAGAAGATGTTGATAAAAAACCCTTTAGCGTTAATGACGCCATTTTCCAAAGGAAGTGTTAGCCTGCCAACCCTTGAGGATATCAACAGAATTAAAAGCCAAACTTCTGAAGGTTACATTACAGCACCGCCAAGAGTAAAACGCGTTAAGAAGCCTAAAATAGTTGAACAATTTGTAAAAGGTGCTACCAAATCAATATACCAGGTTAATAGTTTTTTTGGCCATGTCCGTTTTCGAGCTGATTTAACAAGCCAGCCAACAGACTGGAAAATAGAACTTTTTCAATCAGCCACTTCCCTTAATAGCTTGGAAGGGTAATTTTCTGAAACAGTTTGTCCCCCCCAGAGAAGACTCTTGGGCAAGAATAGCAAACTTCGTATCATGTCTTGATCAGCACATTAGTTAGTACCTGTCTATCAGGTGCTATTGAAGAAACATGTTGTGGCATATGGGCGGTAAAATAGCTAAGAACCAACAGAAAGAAACTATTATGATGACATTACGACAATTTTCTGCGGAGCCATCCACGATCCCCACCATTACCGGTTGGTATCTGGCCGATTTGAGTAAAGCACAAGGCAAACAGGAATTATTCACTCATCAA
>JAYEMW010000232.1:0-3042 GCA_034718555.1 Thermodesulfobacteriota bacterium | reverse complement strand
ACGCCGATGCATCCCGCCTAACTGCGTTGTGAAAACTCGGAATATACCTGATATTCCTGTGTTTCCACGCCTTGTTAGACGGGTGCCTCAACGCCTGAAATTGCGAACTTATTTCTTCGTGAACCCTAAGTAATTTGGCAAAGTGTTTGGGAGTCAAGGTATACCCAAAAAAGAAAAATTAAAATCATGCAGTTAATTGACAATTATAACAATTTATTGGGAGATGACCTACGAAAAACCTTACAGAAAAATAGTAAATTACATATTGCTGCGGCGTATTTTTCCATATATGCATTTGAGGCATTGAAAGATGAACTTCAAAAAGCTGATTCTTTAGAATTTATTTTCACCGCTAAGACATTCGTTCCTGATGAGGTGACTGACAAGATCAAAAAAGAAAGGCGCGAATTTCTCATTTCTAAACTGAATCGTGAGAGAAGCCTTTATGGTACGGAATTTGAGATTCATCTCAAGAATAAACTTACACAAAGGGCTATTGCAAAAGAATGTGCAGACTGGATCAGGAGGAAGGCCAGATTTCGTTCTAACAAAACTAATGCGCCCATGCAGCAATTTGCCTGTGTTGAAAATAAAGAAGAAACAATTGCATATGCCCCCATAAATGGGTTTACGGCCGTTGATTTAGGATATCAACAGGGCAACGCAGTTTCCAACATTGTGCATAAAATTAATGAAGCGCCACTGACACAAACATATTTTCAACTGTTTGATCAGATATGGCGCGATGAGGATAAGCTGAAGGATGTAACAGATATTCTATGCGCTCATATTGAATCCGTTTACCAGGAAAATTCCCCTGAAAAAATATATTTTCACCTGCTTTACAACATCTTCAATGAATTTCTCGATGATATAAATGAAGATGTGCTCCCCAACGACCTTACTGGCTACAAAAATACCTTCATCTGGAAAAAACTTTATAATTTTCAGCGTGATGCGGCTACTGGAATTATCAATAAACTTGAAAGTTATAATGGGTGTATCCTGGCCGATAGTGTCGGATTAGGAAAAACTTTTACAGCTTTGGCGGTTACCAAATATTATGAGTTACGCAACAAATCAGTTCTTGTATTATGCCCCAAAAGGATAGCTGATAATTGGCTTAATTATAACCGGAACTTGAAGACAAACATATTGGCTAAGGATAGGTTTAACTATGACGTTTTATGCCATACCGATTTGCAGCGAACCACAGGAGAGTCTTTTGGAACTCCTTTAAGCAAAGTGAATTGGGGTAATTATGATTTGCTGGTTATTGATGAATCACACAACTTTCGCAACAATGATGTTTATAAAGACCGCGAGACCCGTTATCAGAAATTGATGAATTCTGTTATTCGGGATGGTGTAAAGACTAAAGTCCTAATGTTGTCAGCCACGCCGGTAAATAATCGTTTTAATGACCTGCGCAATCAATTAGCCCTGGCATATGAAGGGGACTCACAACATTTAAGCGATAAACTTCGTGTCGGCCGTAGTGTAGAAGAAATTTTCCGCCAGGCACAGGGGGTTTTTAATCAGTGGTCTAAACTTTCCGCTGCAGAACGTACAGCATCAGCAATTCTGGAAAGACTGCATTTTGATTTTTTTGAACTCCTGGACAGTGTCACAATAGCCCGTTCCCGTAAACATATTGAGAAATTTTACGATGCAAGAGAGTTTGGGACATTCCCTGCCCGCCTGAAACCCATTTCCTATCGGTGCCCAATAACTATGCGGGATGATGTTATTGGCTTTAATGAAATCTATACAAAACTATCAGAATTGAGACTTTCTGTTTACGCACCGGTTACTTATATACTGCCAAGCCGTATGAGAAAATATGAAGAACTTTATGATACTCATGTGGAGGGAGGCGGAGGAAAACTGCGTCAGGCTGATCGTGAACGAAGCCTGCAAAGCCTGATGACAGTGAATCTACTTAAACGCCTGGAAAGTTCCGTGGAGGCATTTCGCAAGACTCTTACACGCCTGCAAAAGTTTAATGCTGAAATGCTGAATAAAATCAAACGGTATAAAAATACCGGAACCAATGATTGGGTAAATGATCAGACAGACTCTCTGAAAAATTTAGAGGCTGAAGAAGACGATTTATCTGATTTTGAGTCAAACAGAACCGGCGGTAAAATCCAGGTTGACTTTGAGGATATGGATCTTGAGTCCTGGGAGTATGACCTGGGGAGAGACTTAGAGGTAATCAATTCTCTGTTAGATGACATGTACAAAGTAACACCGGAATATGACGCAAAGTTAAACCACATTAGATCGCAAATTGAAAATAAGATTGCATCCCCTATTAACGCTGATAATAAAAAAGTTTTGATCTTCTCCGCTTTTGCTGATACGGCCAATTATTTGTATGAAAACTTAGCCGACTATTTTAAAAAAACACATAATTTACATACTGGAAGGGTAACAGGTAAAGATGCGCCTAAAACCACTCTTGGCACTGGATATGATTTTCAAACCGTATTAACATTTTTTTCTCCGAAATCAAAAGAGAAAGACCTGATATTCCCAGATAAACCAGGTGTTATTGACATTGTTATCGGCACAGACTGTATATCCGAAGGGCAGAATCTCCAGGACTGCGATTATGTGATCAATTATGATATTCACTGGAACCCTGTGCGGATTATCCAGCGTTTTGGTCGTATAGATCGTATCGGATCGACGAACAAGGTTATTCAGCTTGTCAATTACTGGCCGGATATCTCGCTTGATGAATATATTAATCTTAAAGAGCGTGTTGAAAACAGAATGGTTATAGCGGATGTTACGGCTACCGGCGATGATAACGTACTTTCAAATCAATCTCAGGACATAGTATATCGAAAAGAACAGCTCCGTCGCCTTCAGGACGAAGTTATCGATCTTGAGGATATGAAAACAGGGGTTAATATTACGGATTTAGGGCTTAATGATTTCCGTATGGATTTAGTTAATTATGTAAAAACAAATACTGATCTCGCGGGAATGCCGAATGGCTTGCATGCCCTGGTATCAGCAAAACCTGACTTA
>JAYEMW010000231.1:0-15519 GCA_034718555.1 Thermodesulfobacteriota bacterium | reverse complement strand
TAATATGCAGGTTTGTTAATGTTGGTTCAGCTTCATGATGGTGTATATCCGTATCAACATAGATTGGCTTACTATCTATGCCTTCAAGTTTAAAAATTCTTTCATTCAATGTCTCTTTTGTTAGCTCATTAAATAAATGACGTTTTACTGCTATTATTGAATAGCCTAATATAATAAGCATTATTTGAGGGGAAGTCTTAAGCCAAACATTTGAGTTATAAAACAGTATAACCGATGCTGCCCCATATGAAGCAAGAAGCATTATGGTTGCAAATGCGCCTGTCCACAGGTTCATTTTGGGCAGGAAAAATGAAAGATATAGCCCAAAAAGAAGGATAACGATTAGCTCAATATATGCTGCCCATTGTGGCTTAACAAAAAATGCCTCCTTAAGAATATTGGATACGGAATTAGCTACTATTTCTATGCCGGGCAAATCATTGGAGATTGGTGTAGCAAGCTTACCTTCAATAGCAGAACATTCCGGTCCAACAATGACTATCTTGTCTCTAAATAGGCTGGTCTGAAATTTCTTATTGAAAACATCCCTGAATGGTGTGGTGTGAAATGAGACCCTTGGTCCTTTATTCCATTTTATCATTGTTGACATATTTAAATCTGCCGATGGAATTCTGATAACCTTTGAGGGGCTTATATTTAAACTAATACTCTCCCCTGGGATAATTTTTATCCGGTCATCATTCAGGCCTTTAAACTCCTTAACAATGGCAAGGGCAAATGACGGGACAACAACTTTTTCTAAATATCCAATTGCGTGAACTTGATTTCTTATATATCCATCATTATCTGGGAAAAAATTTTTATGACCTATTCCAGCAACTGAATTCGCAAACAAGGGAAAAAGCGGTTCTATTTTAGCAAGCCACATTATCTCTCTGTTTGATCTCTCATCCCATAGGCCGTTATCAATCTTAAGTGAGTTTTTTCTTATATAATCCGGGATTTCCTTATCTTTTTTCGCAGTCGATGTATCAAAGGAAACAGGCAGAATTACATTGCCGGCTTTTTTAAAAACCTCTGCCAATTTTGTATCACTATCCAAATTGGCCTCTGTCTTTTCCAACAAACCGTAAAATGTTTTACCGGAAGGCCCCTTGCTGCTTAACCCGAGATCATCATACATCTTTTTGAGCTCTTTAATGGTTTTTAACCCGGTGCTCGCCTCCGGTCCCTTGAAGGCCATATTCAAGGCAATCACCTTGGAACCTGCCATAACAAGGTTGTTTACCCCCTCTGCAATAACATTTCTCGGCCAGGGACAGGGCCCTATTTCAGCTAAATCTTTATCATCTATCGCCACTATCTCAATGCAGGAATCTATCTCTTCAGGGGCAGTTAGTTTAGATCGCAGATCAAAGGTCTTTTTCTCTAAACCATCGGTAAAGTCACCTACACCTGTAAAAGCTACAATAAAAAACAGAAGGGTAAGGCCCAGACCAATTAATAATTCTGTAATACCCTTTTTTAATAACATTATTTTATTTCCCTTAATTTCCTATATTTCAATAAAAGATTTTAATTTTAAAAAGCGTACTCTTCCTATTCCGTCTAATTTCATTATTTCCTCAATACTTTTAAATGGACCGTGAAAAGATCTATAATGAAGTATTTTCTTAGCCAGGAAGGGCCCTATATAAGGAATGGACTCTAATTCCATCATAGTGGCAGTGTTTATAGATATGGGAATTCGTAGAGTTATCTTATATTCAGGCTGGATAGATTTAGTTGATGCGCATATATGCCCGTTTTCTAAACCTATTTTAATACTAATGTTCCTTTTAATATTTGGGGGATTATTATCCCACGTTGCGCCTTTCAATTTTGCCGTAAATCCACCGGCTTTGTCTATGATTTGCTTTAGGGAGGGTTTTTTGCTGAATGCATAGACACCAGGATTTTCTATTTCCCCTTTTATTAGGATAAACAAATTATTTTCTATCTTGGAAGTTCCAAAAACACTTTGTGAAGAGGATGAAAACTTTATCCCGTGGCCTAAAAGCAATATCAGCATTAGAACCAAAAGGCCTATTTGTTTACTGCTATCCCTTCCCTTTTTCATTACCAAGACCAAAGGACTCATGAAGGGCCCTTGTTGCAAGTTCAGAGTACTTTTCTTCTATAATACATGAAATTTTTATCTCCGAAGTGCTTATCAAGCTTATATTTATATTTTCCTTTGCCAGCGTCTGAAACATCTTGAAGGCAACTCCGGCATGATTTCTCATGCCAAGTCCAATAATAGATACCTTGGCAATACCTTCATCTCCAATAACCTTTGCCGCCCCTATTTTTTTGGCAATTTTTTTGACCAGCCTCATGGTCTCCTGAAAATCCGCCTTAGTAACTGTAAATGTTAAATCTGTTATGCCATCGGCGCTGGTATTCTGGATAATCATGTCCACAACTATATTTTCCCTGTAAATAGGGTCAAATATAGCAAATGCGATTCCAGGCCTGTCCGGTATTTTTATTATGGTAATTCTTGCCTCGTTTTTATCAGAAACAACGCCTGATACAAGCACCTTTTCCATCTCTTTATTCTCTGCTATTACCATAGTCCCCCCATTTTCCTTAAAGGATGATCTGACATGTATCGGCACATTAAATTTTTTTGCAAATTCAACGGATCTTATATCTAAAACTTTTGCGCCTAAGCTTGCAAATTCCAACATCTCATCGTAGGATATCTTATCAAGCTTCTTGGCATTGGCGCATAGGTTTGGGTCTGCCGAATAAACGCCCTCCACATCCGTAAAGATTTCACAAACATCCGCCTTTAATGCAGCTGCTAATGCTACTGCAGTGGTGTCGGACCCACCCCTTCCCAATGTAGTAATATTTTTACTATCGTCAATCCCCTGGAATCCGGCAATAGTTACAATACTGTTTTTGTCCAACTCCTCCATTACACGGTCTGTGTAAATCTCTTTAATCCTTGCCTTCCCATAGGTTTGATCAGTGTATATGGATGCCTGGAATCCAAGGAGTGAACAGCATTCATAACCTAAAGATTTAACTGCTATAGCAAACAGGGATACACTAACCTGCTCACCGGTTGACATTAATACATCTAACTCTCTTGGGTCAGGAATATCCGTTATCTGTTTTGATAGATTAATCAAGCCATCTGTTTGACCTGCCATGGCTGAAAGGACCACTAAAAGTTTGTTTCCCTTTTTACTTGATTCAATTACTCTTTGGGCAACTGCCTTTATCTTTTCGATGCTACCGACAGAAGTACCGCCATATTTTTGTACTATTAAGGCCATGCTATTCCATACCTATCAATTATTTAAAACATTCCCTACCTTTTTCTTTAAGGCCTCTATGATTGCCCTGGCTCTGTTATGAAAGCCATAAAATTTAAGCTCCCTTGTGTTATTGTTTATCATCTTAAAGTCAATTTGCACTCTTTCATCAGGCAGCGTTCCTGGCCA
Source organism: Thermodesulfobacteriota bacterium (assembly GCA_034718555.1). GTDB lineage: Bacteria > Desulfobacterota > DSM-4660 > Desulfatiglandales > B25-G16 > M55B121. The sequence continues at coordinate 12,061 of JAYEMW010000231.1, read as the reverse complement.
TCGGTCTGCCCACTCAACAACAACTATCCCTTCTCCTGAAAAGTAACCGTCCAGATCTAAAGATACAAAATCGTCTTTATTTTCCATTCTGTAAAAATCCATGTGAAAAAGGGGATATTTGCCATAATACTCATTTACAAGGGTAAATGTTGGGCTAACTACATCGTTTGGTTCAATATTAAGTCCAGTTGCCACCCCCTTTGTGAACCATGTTTTACCGCCTCCTAAGTCGCCAATTAATGCAATAACATCACCTTTCCTTAATTGTATCCCTAATTGTTGGCCTAACCAAAGGCTTTTTTCAACTGATTTAGTAATATATTTTACATGAATTCCTTCCAAGCTTAAGGTCCTTCAATTTCTTTAGTTTTGTTTTCTGCGAAATTTGTTTCAAGCACAACGACAGCTATGCAATAGCCGGCCTCGTCTGAAAGTGTAACATGCCGGCCACCTATCCCTCCTTTATCACAATAATCAAGGGCCTTGCCTGTAATATTCAGTCCGGGTTTGCCATTTGAATTCTGAGCAATTTCTATATCTCGCCACCGTATGCCCTTCCTCATTCCCAGACCTATGGCCTTTGAGAAAGCCTCCTTAGCAGCAAAACGCATGGCAAAGTGGGGCGTTGATCTATCCCTTCTTAGACAAAAATCAATCTCCCTTGCAGTGAAAATTTTATTTACAAATCTCTTTCCCCACCTATCAATTGCCTTTTCCAGCCTCTTTATATCTACAAGGTCTACGCCAATACCATATATCATACTAAATAACACTTAAGAGTTCAATTATTTAAAGAGGATCTACAAGTTTTAGCATTTCCCTGATGGCCTGATCCAAACCAACTATCACCGCCCTGGCAATTATGCTATGCCCAATGCTGTATTCCTTTATTACAGGAATAGATGAAAAACGTTTAATGTTAATATAATTTAGCCCATGGCCGGCGTGCGCTTTTAGTTTAAGTTCATTTGCAAGTTTAGCCGCCTCCTTGACTTTTTCAAATTGCCTTAATATGTCTGCATCGGTCTTTGCCTCGCTGTAATGGCCGGTATGCAGTTCAATTATGTCTGCGCCTGCACTGGAAGCTGCCTTTATCTGATCAGGGTCCGGGTCAATAAAAAAACTCACAGAGATTCCTGCGTCTTTTAGCATGCCTGTGATTCTTTTATATTTCTCCATGTCATCTATTACATCAAGCCCCGTTTCAGTAGTCAGCTCTTCCCTGCGCTCCGGAACAAGTGTTGCTATATCAGGCTTAACCTTAAGCGCTATTTCAAGCAAATTTTCAGAAGGCGCCATTTCAAGATTTAATTTAGTCTTGACGGTTTGTTTAAGAATATCTAGATCTCTATCTTTAATATGGCGCTGGTCTTCCCTTAGATGGCATATTATTCCCTCAGCGCCGGCTAATTCAGCAATGCCTGCGGCCAATACCGGGTCCGGTTCATCAATGCCCCTCGCCTCCCGAATAGTTGCAATATGATCGACATTAATAGATAAAATTGCCATAATCTACTCCTTTTATATTTTATAATTTCGTAAAAGGCCTTTTACGGTACTATTAAGATTCCATTACACTCAATAGTCTTTCCGTCTCCATTTCCATTTGCCGGGCATCAGTATCTGATCTTTCATGGTCATAGCCTAAAAGATGTAAAAAACCATGAATTAAGAGCCTGCTAATCGTCTTATCAAGGTCTTCTCCAATTTTTTTTGAATCTCTCTCCGCAGTGTCTAAGGATATAACTATATCCCCTAACATTGGGGTTTTAGGCCCACTTTCAGATACATTTTCCATTGGAAATGCAAGAACATTCGTAGGCCCATCTCTTTTCAGAAAACGGTAGTTTAATTCTGCTATATGTTTATCGTCTGTAAAAAGTATGCTTAGCTCGTTGTTATGGCATCCCGAGTCTTCTAAGATTCTCATTATCCTCGTTTTTATTTTTTCGAGGTCTATTTTTTCCACTGAATATCGTAAGGTTATCTGTATCTCCATTTTCTCTCTTTCTATCTTTTTCCCCCTTTGTTATTGGCTCCGGATATCCAACCCTGCTGTGAAATATGCCGCTTAGGGTCTTATTAAAACTTTTAGCTATATAGTGCAAATCCTTCAATGTTAACTCACATTCATCTAACTGCCCATCTGAGAATATATTGTTAATAATCTTCTGGACCATTCCTTGGATCCTTGCAGGCGTTGGGTCAACTAAAGTTCTGGATGCCGCCTCCACTGAATCCGCCAAAAGCACAAGGCCTGCCTCTTTTGTTTGGGGCTTAGGACCGGGGTATCGAAAATTTTCCTCTATAACAGGAGAAGATTTATCCCCTTTATTTGCCTTTTTCTCCAGGGCCTTTTTATAAAAATAAGAGATCAAGCTCGTACCGTGATGCTGCTGTATAATATCTATAATGTCCTTTCCAAGCTTATTTTGTTTTGCCAGCTCTACACCATCTTTTACATGAGAGATCAGGATAAGGCTGCTCATGGAAGGCGCTAATTTCTCATGTCTGTTTATTCCCTGCCTTTGATTTTCCACAAAGTAAAGGGGCTTCTTCGTCTTTCCAATGTCATGGTAATAAGCGCTTACCTTTGCCAGAAGCGGATTTGCCTTTATGCTTTCAGCTGTTGCCTCAACCATGTTACTCACAATAACGCTATGATGGTACGTTCCAGGCGCTTCAACTATTAATTTTTTTAATATTGGTTGTTCCAGGCTGGATAATTCAAGGAGTTTAATGTCTGTAGTAAACCCGAAGGCCATCTCAATCAAAGGCAGAAAACCTGTAGCTATAACACCGCTTAAAATTCCTCCTAAAAAACTGGTTATAATAGAAATTGCGCCTGTAAAAGAGTAAAGTTTTCCGAATAAAGCCTGGATGGATAGTGCTATTAAAATATTTAAAAGACCAACCCTTACACCTGTTTTTATCATTACCATTCTTTCCCTGCAATTTCTAACACCCTGCGCAGCAAGAAGGGAACCCATCAGAAAGTAAATAAAAAATTCAACTCTCCCCCCTGCAACTATAGTTGCAAGAAACGATATAATAAATGAAAAGGCAACAGCAACATACAATCCCTGGAATATAGAGACTAACATGGCCCCTAAAGAAACAGGCAAGGCAAAAAGAATAACCTGAATGGTTAAAAAATTAAAGCGGTGAGCTAACTCCTCGCCTATAATATCATATAATAGTATAACCAAAAACATAAAAAAAATAGAGGAGCTTACAAATATAAGACTGCTGGTATCTGTCTTTAATGTTTTTGGTCTTGCAGGCAAAATATTATAGCTTACAATCAATAAAATGCCAAAAATTACCATCATACTAAAGGCCATGCCAGGAATAGAGGGACTTTTTTTCAGTTTAGCCGCTGCGTTTAATTTTAATAGGTGGGCTGATGTTATTCTTTCTCCCTCTCTGATTATCATTTCACCTTTTTTCACCTTGAAAAAAATTGGATTTACCGATTCCCTGGCCTTCTCTTTTTCAATCTCTGTCTGCTTCTTGTTGAATGTTATATTAGGCCTTATGAAAAATTCAGCAAATCGCACTGCCGTGCCGATAGTGTCTGACCTGCCATTATTTTTAAGGTTTTGCGCTATTATTGAACCGGTCTGTTTGCGGGCGCTCTCAAGGCTGTAAAAGATATCTACGTCTTCAACCTTGAGCTCTTTTTGCGAGGATATGTCTTTTAATACTATGCCTTTGCCCTTCTGGGTCATTAAAACTGTTTTGTTTCCTACAATACCCTTACCTAAGACTAAATTTATTGCAACTGTTATACTATCCTCCATTTGAGGGGAAAAGTTATCCTTAGCTACCTGGTCAAGCAAATCAGAGTCCTCGCTGATCCCCAAAATCTCGAAATATTTCTTTTTCAATTGGGCTACTTTTTCTAAACGTAAAGTGGGCTCCATTTCTGCAGACATTGCAGGTATCATTACTTCCCTTCCATAATTAAATGATTCTCCAATCCTGCGGTTAATGTCTGCCTTAGAGCTATCAGAATCATACACAAAGAGAGAAGATTTTTCCGCCTTGTCTTTTCTCTGTTTAGTCAATTCTTCATCTTCAATTAGAAATTCCTGTGATGCCTTGATATCTTTCTCTGCTATCTCACCAATATAATAGTCCTCTTCTAATGTTAATAATATATTAGGAAAAAGCAGAAAGGAGATAGAAGAGCTTAAAATAATTAAATAAATCCATAGCTGGGTTTTATGATTAATCAGTTTCAACCAGGCGCTCACCGTCTTTAATGGCGCTTTCACTTCATTTTCTATTTTTTTAGCCTTCACGTTTTTCCCGAAAGGCTTATTTTTCTTTTTATCAAGCATTTATTTTTCTATTCTATCGTAGGCATCAATAATTTCTTGAACTAATGGGTGTCTTACCACATCCTCTTTGGCGAAATGAACAAATTTTATCCCCGATATATGGGATAATATTTTTCTGGCCTGCATAAGTCCTGATGATTTCCCCTCAGGGAGATCCGTTTGGGTTACATCCCCTGTTATGACAGTCTTGGAATCAAAACCAAGACGTGTCAAAAACATTTTCATCTGTTCAATTGTGGAATTTTGCGCCTCATCTAATATTATAAATGAACCATTAAGGGTTCTGCCCCTCATAAAGGCCAGGGGAGCCACTTCAAGCACGCCACTTTGTATCAATCGGGAGGCATTCTCAAAATCCATCATGTCATGGAGTGCATCGTATAGAGGTCTTAAATAAGGATTTACCTTTTCATAAAGGTCGCCGGGCAAATACCCTAATTTTTCTCCTGCCTCCACTGCCGGTCTTGCAAGAACTACCCGGCTTACCTCTTTTTTCATTAAAGCTGATATGGCCATTGCCATGGCAAGATAGGTCTTTCCTGTTCCTGCCGGACCTATACCGAAAACAATATCGTACCTTCTTATACTATCTATATAGCTTTTCTGATTAACGCTCTTAGGCGTTATTATTTTTTTCTTAGAAGTAATGTAGACACGGTCAAAGAAAATTGTTTTGAGTTTTGCCTTATAATCACCATCTAAAATTCTTATTGAGTAATCAACATCCTTTTCATAAACAGGGTAGCCATCCTTGATTAATCCATATAACTGGCTTAACAGGTTTTCCGCCATTTCTAATTCCAGCATATTTCCCTGTAAGATAAGGTCATTTCCCCTTATATTGATTACTATACCAAGTCTCTTCTCTATCAGCCTTAGATTACAATTCCTCTCACCATACAGGCTCCTTACTAATTCATTGCTGTCAAATCTAACCTTTTTGGTATCTATATGAGCCTTTTTATTGGATCTCTCTATCAAATTATATATATTTCCTTATTTATTTATCTTGCCTGCCTTTGACGCCATTTGGCCAAAATTCCTCGCAAAAGACCTTTGACGAGGCTATAGAATTTTAACAATATAAAAGCATTATCATAGAGCATATTTACATACAAGAAAAAGAATTGCGTATTTATACAATTTTACCTTGACATAATAATTATCCGGTTTTAAATCCATTTGAAAGACAATTTTTTCTAAGCTGGCAGGTTTGTTTTGGGGAAAGCGATTAAGAAATATAGGGCAATTTTTATTGGCCTGATATCCGATGCAGAGGACTTTAAAAAAAATATGGCCCGATTAGGTATTTCTTCTTCAGCATTAGATAAGTATATTAAAAATGCTCCGGCTGTGTTGAAAAAAAATTTAACATTGCCGGATGCAAGAAAATATGCCGAGGTTATTATTAATGCCGGGGGACTTGTTAATATTCAGGAGACAGGAAAATTCTCTAAAGTAGAGCCATTTAATGCAAAAAAGAATATGCCAGACCACAATCTTACGGTATGCCCCAATTGTGGTTTTAAACAGACAAAAACTAACTATTGTATCAGATGCGGCATTGAATTAAGTCATCACCATTAAAAAGATAGGCATCTAATCCGAAACCTTATAAACAATATCCCTCTCTCTCACCCTTTCCTTAACTTTAATGCCAATCATGTCACCAGACTTTGCCTCAGATACGGATTGATTATCAACTTCCATGCTTTTTATCTCTTCGCTAAAGTCAGTAGTGTGGCCTTTAAAATGTAAAACATCTCCCTCTTTAATAGATCCATTAGTTATCTCCACAGCGGCTACACTCGGCTTTGAAAAAAATTTAACTATTACACCAATTTCTTCTTCTGCCATAATAAAACCTCCATAAGCTAATGATTTTTATACCATATACAAGTTCTATTTCCCTTTGTCAAGAAATTCATCAAATCTAATTTATTTGACTTCTCCTCCCATGGTCTTTATATTCTACCATTGCCCAGTCTAACAGACAGAAAGAACTAATGGAGTCGTTAAATGGAATTCCCAAAGATTGCCCTAACAGAGCAATATTTTAACCCACAGAGGATTGAAGATATCCCCGGTCACGTAGTTAAGGAGATATTAAAACTAACGCTCCAGGAAAAAATTAAACATGGCGATACTGTTGCTATAACAGGGGGCAGCAGGGGAATTGCAAACATCCATGTTATTACAAAAACTGTCGTAGATGAGCTTAAGAGGCTTGGCGCTAAACCCTTTATTTTTCCGTCCATGGGGAGCCACGGAGGGGCAACTGCAGCCGGCCAGATCAGTATCCTCGAAAAATACGGAATAACTGAGTCAAATATGGGATGCCCCATTCGCAGCACAATGGAGGTTAAATATTTAGGTGACGCTACAGACGGATATCCCATCTATGTGGATCAATATGCATCAGAGGCAGATCACATTGTCCTGATAAACCGGATCAAACCCCATACCAAATTTAAAGGCCCTTTGGAAAGCGGCCTAATGAAGATGATGGCCATAGGCATGGGCAAGCAGAGGGGGGCGGAATATTACCATAAGGCGGCGGTAGAATTTACCTTCCAAAAAATTGTTGCAACTGTAGGCATAGAGGTAATAAAGAAATGTCCAATTCTTTTTGGTCTGGCGATTGTGGAAAACGGCTATGATCAGACGAGCATAATTAAGGCCCTGTTGCCAGGCGATATCCCTGAAGAAGAAGAAAAATTATTATCAATTGCAAAGGACAGAATGGCCAGGCTTCCTTTTAATGATATTGATGTGCTTGTAATTGATGAAATCGGGAAAAACATCTCAGGCACAGGTATGGATGTCAATATTACAGGCCGCAATCGAGATATTCTTGGTGATTTCACTGCAGGCCCCTATATTAAAAGAATTTTTGTAAGGGACCTTTCCATAGAGAGCGAAGGCAATGCACTCGGAATTGGATTTGCAGACTTTACTACCACAAGGGCAGTAAAGGATATGGACATAAAAAAAACATATATAAACTGCATTACAGCTATAAGCCCTGAAAAAGGATCAATCCCTATATATTTTGACACGGACAAAGAGGCCCTTAAGGCATGTCTTTTGACAATTGGAGATATTCCGCCCTCTAAAATCAGGCTTGTCTATATTAAAAATACCTTGAAATTATCCAGGATTTATATTTCAGAGGCATTCGAAAAAGAGTTAAATGAACGAAAGGATTTGAAACTAATTGGCAAATGGGAAAATATTCCAATGGATAATAATGGCAATATTACATGCCGTTTTTCGGGGTTATTTGATGAATAGTGAATTTATGCAAATCGAGTTTATACGTGACTGTATACCTTAGTCAATTCTTCACTAATCTTCCATAATCTTTTTCCGACATCTCGATCATAAGAAATACTCGATGACTTTGCCTGGGCTTTATTCACAAAGTATTTCCCACTCACTGTGTCAAGCTCTGAGGCGCTTGCAAGATAAACTGAGGTCTTTGATCCCTCAGTAACCGGGCTTCCCCCTCCCCATCCTGCCCTGAGCAATTTTGTATTTATTACCCCGGGATGAAGGCAGTTTACGGTGATACCCTTTCCCTTCAGTCGCTCTGCCAACTCATATGTGAAAAGTATATTACAAAGTTTTGACAGGGAGTATGCCTCGTATCCGCTGTGGCCTTTTTCTCCCTGGAGGTTATTTCGTTTTTGTAGTATCTTTAATCTCCTTCAAAACCACCTTTGCCTTCTCTTGATTTCTTCCATGTAGTAATATCGTTGCCCCCATCCTTGCAAGCTCAAGGGCTATTTGTCTTCCAATGCCATCAGTTGATCCTGTTATAAATGCAATTTTATTTTTCACGGTATTGCCCCTTCAGCAATGAAAAATCAAAATCAAACAAGTTTTTACTCGTGGATTTTTCTTTGTCAGGCTCAACCTGCCACCAAATCAAAATATTATCATCCCTGTAAAAGTAGTGGATTAGTCCCATCCCCTCTGTCCGAAAGCGAACTCTCTCTCCCATATTATCAAAGGATAATGGGGTAAAAACAGTTGTTTTCTTAGCCATTTTCATTGCCATATTCATCAGATCCATCTTGGCATCTTGAGCATCTTTAAAGACGCTTATATAAAGAATATTTTTTTCGCCATCCCCATAATGGGCTATTACATTTTCAAGCGCTCCAAGGGTTTTACCATGCATTTTATGAACAATATTACTTGCCTCATCGCCCTTAATAACGCTGGAAAGGCTCAGATTTCCTAATCGCTTCGGCAAGTCAATATTTTTTCCACTACAGTTGATAAGGCTAAAAATGGCAGCTAAAATTACTACAGAGATGTTTTTTATCCTTTTATTTATCATATTTACTCCTTGACGGATTTAGAAAAAATTCTAATTACACCCATGGCCTATCATAAGTCAACTAATATCAGCTCATCTATATATTGACCTAAGGCTTTCATTTTCATATTATCAAGCAATAAAAATAATGTTTGCACTTATACAAATTCTCAAGGAACAACCTCCATGAATCGTACAGAAAAAATACTGGATATACTTAGAAATTCTGATATGCATGTATCTGGTAATCTTATTGCGCATAATTTAGATATTTCTAAAAGCGCTGTTTTTAGATTAATAGAGAAAGTTAGAAAATAGGGAGTATATATTGATGCCAAATCCGGATCAGGATATCTGTTGAGCTCTACCGCGGAAAGACTTCTTCCCTCTGCCATAAAAGATGGCCTACATGCTTCATCTTTTATCAAGGAGGTGCTTTATTATCAAAAAACTGAGTCCACCAATACAATTGCAAAAAACCTTGCAACGGACGGGGCAAGAGAGGGAACTGTTGTAATAACCGATGAGCAAACAAAGGGACGAGGCAGACTAAATAGAACCTGGTTGTCACCTGCGAATAAAAACATACTAATGTCTGTTATCTTCCGCCCGGAACTGGAGGTATCAAAGATATTCTCCTTGACTATGCTCACATCCCTTGCCGTAGTTAACGGCATAAAAGAGACAACAGGCCTTCGTTCGCTTATAAAGTGGCCTAATGACATTTTTATTAAGGATAAGAAGATTGGGGGAATCCTCACGGAATTTAATGCCGATCATGCCAGGGTAAATTTTTCTATTGTAGGCATTGGTTTAAATGTGAATTTTAACACCCTATTGTATCCGGAAATAAAAGAGACTGCTACGAGCCTCTCGGTTAATTTAGGCGGAAAAATTTCGAGGGTCAGACTTGTACAATCAATTTTAAGACACATAGATAAGGCCTACAACACCCTCAATAACGGCAACGGACTTCAAATTTACAAGGAATGGAAGACCTGTTCTCTGATAATTGGAAGGCGTGTTAAAATCATGTCCTCCGGGAAGATTGAGGAGGGGGTTGCAGAGTTCTTGCATGAAGATGGCCGCCTTATCCTTAAGTGTGATGACGGAAAAAGAAAGGAAATTTTAAATGGAGACGTATCATTAAGGCTGTCGCAATAACTTCCTGAGCATATGATTTCTAAAATTCAACATGTCTGGGCGTTCTGGGAAATGGGATAACATCACGTATGTTGGACACCCCGGTAACCATCATCAGAAAACGTTCAAACCCAAGTCCAAATCCAGCATGTGGTACGGTTCCAAATTTCCGTATATCCATATACCACCAATAATCCTTAAAGTTCATGTTGTTTTCAATCATGCGCCTTTCAAGAACATCGTAACGCTCTTCACGCTGACTGCCTCCAATGAGCTCCCCGATCTTAGGCACAAGCAGGTCCATGGCTGCAACTGTCTTATTGTCTTCGTTCAATCGCATGTAAAATGACTTTATCTCTTTTGGATAGTCAAAAACAATAACAGGTTTTTTAAAATGCTCCTCGCACAAATATCTTTCGTGTTCGGTTTGAATGTCTATCCCCCAATCCACAGGAAATTCAAAATTTTTTCCCGACACCTTTAAGATATCTATTGCCTCGGTATATGATATCCTGGCATAGGTTTTCTCTATAACCGCCTCCAAGGTGCTAATGAGACTTTTGTCTACAAATCGTGCAAATAATTCAAGGTCTTCCTTGCAATTTTCCATAACATGAATAGTCATGTTTTTAACCAAATTTTCCCCTAAATCCATATTGTCATTAAGGTCTGCAAAGGCCATTTCCGGCTCTATCATCCAAAACTCCGCCGCATGGCGGGGTGTATTAGAATTTTCCGCCCGGAAGGTAGGACCGAATGTATATACATCGCCCAAAGCGCATGCGAACAACTCAGCTTCAAGCTGCCCTGATACAGTAAGACCGGCCTCTTTACCGAAAAAATCATTTTCAAAGATGCCTTCTGCCTTTTCAGGCTTTCCATTGGAGGTCGGCAATGTTGTTACCCTGAACATCTCCCCGGCACCTTCGCAGTCCGAGCCTGTGATAATCGGAGAGTGAAGATAATGGAATCCTTGATCCCTGAAAAATTTATGAGCGGCAAAGGAGCTTTCCGAACGAATGCGGAACAGGGCCCCGTATTTGTTTGTTCGAGGACGTAAATGGGCTATAGTCCTTAAAAACTCATCAGAATGCCGCTTTTTCTGCAGGGGGTATGTATCCGGTTCAGCAGGACCAAGCAGATGCAAATTTTCCGCCTTTAATTCCCATTGTTGTCCTTTTCCCGGTGACTCAATAAGGGCGCCCTCTACTTCCACGGCCGATCCTGTGTTAACGTCTGCAAGGGTTTTATAGGCTGGCACAGCCTCGTCAATAATAACCTGGATATTTTTAAGACATGATCCGTCATTGATATCCAGAAATGAAAATCCTTTAGAATCCCGCCTGGTTCGTACCCAGCCTTTAATAATCATATGGTTTGAAGTTGAATCAGAATTTAATGCATCTAATATTCTTGTGCGTTTTATCAATGGAACCTCTCTGCTAAATTCTTTATTTAAGAAATCAATGGCACCTTTCCAGACGGATAATAAAAAATATTTAACTGTATGTAAAGTTTAAAAAAATCAGTTTTTGCCATAGTGAAAGGCCGGTTATATTTATTTGCACATAATAGGGCCGATATTTTACGTTTCAGGAATATAAAATGATGCAGGTCATTCTGTTTTTCCCATATAAAACTCTGCGTACTCCGCGAACTCTGCGGTGAGAAATGTTTAATAATAAAAAGCCCCGGATAATTTTAATATTGACATTCATTCAAATTATTGTAAATAGATAATTGATGCAGGGTATATACACTCTGCGGTGAGAAATGTTTAATAATAAAAAGCCCCGGATAATTTTAATATTGACATTCATTCAAATTATTGTAAATAGATAATTGATGCAGGGTATATACACTAAAAAATTAAAAATGGAGGTAATGTAAAATGAAAAAAGTGTTTTCTGTATTCGGTTTTACTTTTTTAGGAGGTCTCCTGGCAATTTCATTTATTCTTTTGCCTGCAAATGTTCAGGCGAAGAATATCAAGGTAGGCATCATTGATTGCTACAGCGGACCGGCAGCGGTTTACGGCAAGGACGCCCTTAATGGGTTTAAGCTTGCCCTGGAAGAGATTAACAAGACAGGTGTCCTAGGAAAGAAAATTGAATATACTACCCGTGACACCAAGTTCAAGGTGGATATTGCCTTGAATATGGCAAAGCAACTGGTTATGAGGGGAAACGTTGACATGCTTCTCGGAACTATTAACAGCGGCGCTGCAATGGCCGTGTCTGCCGCT
>JAYEMW010000230.1:0-15581 GCA_034718555.1 Thermodesulfobacteriota bacterium | reverse complement strand
TGTTAATGCTGATGTTCTGCACAGATATTTCAATTAGGATGCTCTAAGCAACGACTCTTCAACCGTTTGCGGAACTTTGATTGGTACAAAATATGATGAGGGGTATAAATAGTCCTCTCCACTTTCATCAATAATGCGGATGTCTCCTTCCTCTGCGGCCACTTTATCAACAACTGCACGATATATTTTATGCAGTTCTAAAGACGCAGGATAATCTGAATTATTGACGCAAACCACAAATTCCGGCAAATTATGTTTTGATTCTTGCATGTCTTACCTTGAATACCTCTTACGTTTTATTTCTTTTTTACCAATGCCATGAGCCTCATACCAATGTAACTCTGCTAATTTGACTTTTCCCGATGAAAGTCGGATATGGGCAATACCTTTCATTTTCTTCCAGTTCCCAAGACCGTATAGCTTTCTCAAACGATTAAGTTCCCGAATCCCTGAACCTTTGGCAATTGATTCAATATCAGTTATTTCATCAATTATATCAAAATTCATTAATGCAATCCATTATTTCTAATTTCACATATCCAAGTACCAATGTTTTCAATAAGTGCGAAACGTCGCTTTTCAGCGGGCGCGGTTTTTTGCGCTCCGCTGCAAAAGCCTGTTAGCCGATAGCTAATCACAGGCGCTTAATTTATTCTTAGGAGACCAATTGCTTTGGTGATAGTTATGATTATTGTGAGAATTCCCAACAAGGTTGGAAATCCGTTCTCTAGAACCAGAAGCGCTCCCATATTCTTCGCATGAGGGATGACTGTAAATATTAACCTTAGAGGAGAATCTCTGAGATGAGTTTCTTTCTTTAAGCGAAATTCTTCATTTTGAATTCTGTCCCTAAGCCACTGGTCATCATAAGATAAGTGGTCACTTGTATCTGTCTCATTAATAAATTGGGAAACGGCTAAACAGTATTCATTGTTATTTAGCCCATTTAATGAATCCCGACAGGTTAAAAGGGCTGAGTCAAGTTCATAAATCCATTTTTTATATTCAATCATAAAATGAGTAACAAACGATATTAAGAAGTATAATGTAAATACTGCAGCAAGCCATAATAGGTATGATTGTTGCTGGGCTTTAAAGGTGACTCCAAAAGCTTCAATTTTTTCTGGAATAAAGCCAAGAATTGATACTGCAAAACTAAATATGCTCGCGACCAATAAATTTCGCCTAACTTGTTGAGTGCGCTCTGATAGCATTTTCTCTGCCATTATAGAGCTAAATTTAAATTTCATCTGGTCGATTCTATCTAAATATTTTCTGATAACTTGCCTTTGCGATTCTTTGCTCATATTAAAAACTTCCAATAACCATATTCGGCTAACGCTCCCCTTAACCAGCCGGGCGGCTTTATGCCCGGTCTGAGTTAAAGGGGTTGTTCTGCCTTAAAGGTCAAGTTGAATTGAAATAGCTCGCTTTATCCCTTCCAAGTCAGATTTGGAAACCGTTCCAGCTTGGTCAATTAGCCTCTTTTTGCTCACGGTAGTGAGTTGATCAGCCATGGCTTTAGCCTTCTTCCCTCGAAAAGTAATATATGCCTCGCTGGGGTAAAGTTTCTCGACACTACTTGTCAGGGGGATAACCTGAACTCTGTTAAGAAATTGATTTGCAGCATTGTTGCTGACAATAACGGCAGGTCTTTTTTTCCTGATTTCACCTTCAACGGCAGGATCAAAATTTACCCACCACAATTCACCGCTCTTCATAATTCACGTCTCCAAACGTGGCTTCAGCCCATTCAAGTGCTTCAGATTCTCTGACTTCATCAGCAGCCATCTCTTTATATGCTTCATAGATGTCTTTTTTGGTAACATGAGGGCGGACTAACTCTTCGATAAAACGACTGATTTTTCGAGGTCCAATAACTTCTCTTAATCCTTCATAGACTTCCTCATCTATGGTCACAGTAAGCTTTTTTTGCATAATCAACACCTCCTTCAAATCTACACGTATTATATACGTGTAAGAATGTTTAAGTCAAGAGATCTACTTTTTCATTAGAGGCAGAACGTGCCGGCATAAGAGGCGGGCGGGTTAATTGCGAAATGTTTATTACCGGTAAAAATGTTATAAAAATACAAGATGTTGAAAAGTCGCACGTTATAGCCCGTCCTTCTTCATGCCGTTGTTCGGTAAATTTTATGTCCAAAGATATGGGCGTATTTTAATAAGACGATGAAGATTTTGTTGATCCTCCTCATGAAACTTTATTTCCTGTTGTTGTTCTTTTTCTAATGCTTTGTAATACGCAGCATACTTTTTTTTGTCAGGCTCTACCATTCTTTTGCAGTCTGAGTCTGGAATATCTTCAAATATAATTGGAGGTACCTTCAAACGCTTATTGTCTAAAGGACTTTTTCGATTTGGGCGGCTTTTAGTCCACCAATCATATAAATCACAAATCTCTTTCCACGCCCTTTTGTGCGAGTCATCTGAGTTCCAATCCACAATTTCACCAGCTTTTTCAAGTTCTACGAAATCAACCAAAATTTGGAAGGCAGCATGCAACATGATGCTATCACGATCTCGCCAACCTTTTTCTAATGTATGGATTTTAAGATATTTCATGTTTTACCGAACATAGATTATATGTTGTAATGTAAATAACCCGCCTCTACTTTTTTCTTTAGAAGCTACTATTTATTTTATTGAAATGTCAAGACAGAAGAGCCATGCCCCTTATACGTCATGATATATAAGAGATAGGTTTTTGTAACCGTTCACGGGTTCAGAGTTCAACGTTCAGGGTTAAGGAAAAAGTAGAAATTGAAGACCCGAAATCTTTGTTACAAATGCTCATTTTCCAAAATAATTGCCAATTTGGCTCGAAATTTTGGATTATGCATGACGAAGATGACGCATTTGTCATAGATACGCATTCCAAATGCAGCCCGGGGACAAAAATGGAACCCCTGAACCTTTGGACGGTTACAGGTTTTTTACATTATAGGTGTAAACAAAGAAATTCTTCAGACCTTTTTTAGTATCAACGACCAGATCACGGTTAACCAGTAACGAGCAACCAGTAACGAGCATTGCACTCAACATTTTTCAGCATCCGATATCAGATCATAAACAACGAGCAACCAGCAACCAGCAACGAGTAACGAGTAACGAGTAACAATTGTCAACCTTCATTCAATTGTCCTGCTTTACCAAGCCTCATGCAATTCGTTCAAAAACTTTTTGATAATCAGCAAGTTTTTCCACATGACCAAATCTATTAACCTTGGCAACATGCTTGAAATCATTGGTAACGAATATTGCATCGTTTACGATTGCTAAGGCATGATATAAAGAATCGCTGAGTTCAGGATAACCACTTTTTGGATTCCCTGTGCGAGCTATTTCAATAGCTTTCATTCTGATAGCAAGATTCGGAACTACAACCAACAATACTTTTTCGTTTACCAATTGTTCAAGGTAGAGGAGATGCTGTTTAACTTTCTGCAAATTATCTAAATTCCCACAAAGAACCTCGGTTATTTCATCTAACAACAAACTTGGCGCTACAAGTTGAATTTCATTTGAAATCGCATGAGATATCAACTGTCTGGCCGCCGCCTGTAATTGACGCCCGTATATCATTTCTAGAAAAATATTAGCATCGGGTACAATTATATTATTCATAGTTCTTTATTGCCTGTACTCGTCTTTTTGAACGAATTTGACGTAAAATTTCTGTAGGGTCCTCATTCATTGAAAGTGTCGGCAGACTGTGTAACTGATCAAGTAAATGCTGCCTTTCTGAATCAAGGGTAGCCTCCGCCGGATAAAGACTCTCTGTATATGCAGGAACCAAGCGAGCCAAAGGTTTCCCTTTCCTTTCAATAGTAATAACATCGCCTTTATAAAACACTTCATCAAGCAATGTACCGAATTGCCGACGTGCACTGGTAACATCAACTGTCCTTTGCATATTCTACCTCCATCCTTAATAGGATTTGTAACCATATATGTTATATAAGTTATAATGGTTTAAAAAATTAGATTTGTCAACCCTCAATTAGGGAAGCGCCATCTGCGCTATACCCCTTATATGTCATGATATAAAAGAGATAGGTTTTTTTACATTATAGGTGTAAACAAAGAAATGCTTCAGACCTTTTTTAGTATCAACGACCAGATCACGGTTAACCAATAACGAGCAACCAGTAACGAGCATTGCGCTCAACATTTTTCAGCATCCGATATCAGATCACAAACAACGAGCAACCAGCAACCAGCAACGAGTAACGAGTAACGAGCAACGAGCAACAAACATCAAATCCCCTGTCAAGAGGGTAGGTATCTATATTATTTCTCTTTATTGCCCATTGATTGATTCCATGATTTGCTTGAAAATCTCAACACCTGCTTCAAGGTTTTCGATGATCTCTTCAGCAAGCACATCCGGATCAGGGAGGTTATCCAGGTCTGCCAGGCTTTTGTCTCTGATCCAGAAGATGTCCAGGCTGGTTTTGTCACGGGCCATGATATCTTCATAGGTGAATTTGCGCCATCTGCCGTCAGGATTTGCTTCTGACCAGGTTTCCTTGCGTTTGTGCCGGTTTTCAGGCTTGTAGCGGGCGATGAAATCCTTCAGATCGCCATGGGTCATCTGGTTTTTCTTTTTTGTGAAATGGATATTGGTCCTGAAGTCATAAAACCAGACTTTTTTTGTCCACGGGTACTTGCTGGCAGGTTTGTTTTCAAAGAAAATCACGTTTGCCTTGACCCCCTGGGCATAAAATATGCCAGTGGGAAGTCTCAGAATGGTGTGCAGATCGGTATTTTGAAGGAGTTTTCGTCGAACCGTTTCTCCTGCACCGCCTTCAAACAGCACATTATCCGGAACGACCACGGCTGCCTGGCCGGTGGTTTTGAGCATGGTGCGGACGTGCTGGACAAAATTGAGCTGCTTGTTAGAAGTGGTGGCCCAGAAGTCCTGCCGGTTGTATCTCAGATCTTCCTTTTCCTGTTTCCTCCCCTGCCTGTCGGCAGACAGGTCGCCATTGGTGATCGTGATGCTGCTTTTTTTCCCGAATGGTGGATTGGTCAGGACATAGTCGTACCGGTCACCGGTATCGGCAATCAGGGAATCATTGGATGAAATGGTGGATTCACCGGTAATTTCCCCGATATTATGCAGAAACATGTTCATCAATGCCAGGCGGCGGGCATTGGCCACGATCTCGTTGCCGAAAAAGGTTTGATTCTTCAAAAAGATTTTCTGGCCCTTGTCCAGGTTGTAATTGTTGATCAAAAAATCATATGCCGCCAGGAAAAAACCGCCTGTGCCGCAGGCAGGGTCGGCTATGGTTTTGTCAGATTCGGGTTGCACACATTCCACCATGGCTCTAATCAACGACCTTGGGGTAAAATACTGTCCAGCGCCGCTTTTGACGTCTTCTGCATTTTTTTCAAGCAGGCCTTCGTAGATATCCCCTTTGACGTCCGCTCCCATCATGACCCAGTCTTCCGCATCAATCATGTGAATGATCTTATAAAGCTTGGCCGGGTCCTGGATCTGGTTCTGGGATTTAACAAAAATCTGGCCTATCATCCCTTTCTGTTGGCCTAATGCCCTGAGCAGTTTGATGTAATGGGATTCAAGTTCCGCCCCTCTTACGATTTTCAGACTATCCCAGTTGTATTCAGCCGGAATGCCGACCTCTTTTTTATAAATTTTACTGTATTCATCGGCCATCTTGAGAAACAGCAGGTAGGTGAGCTGTTCCAGATAATCGCCGTAACTTACGCCGTCATCCCGCAGGGTGTGGCAGAAACTCCAGACTTTTGAAACGATGCTTGCGGTGTTGTTCATCTTATTTTTTCTCTTTGGTTATTTTTTTTATCCGTTCATATTGCATGGTAGCTTGCATGGTGACCTGCTCGGTGACCTGCTCGGCGACTTGCTCGGTAACTTGCGGGGTAGCTTGCGGGGTAAGGGGGACGATGCGATTGAAAATATTGCAATAATTCACCGCGGAGACGCAAAGAACGCTGAGATAAATATTCTTATGGCTTTTCGCTGAGAGGGCGGAAAACAATAACAAGCATCTGAAAAGCGGATTACCCATTGTTTGGATCTCCTGAAAGCGTTAGTTTGCCCCCCTTGTGCTCTCTGCGTCTCTCTGCGGTGAGCCTTTTTCCGCCTTGATTTTTTCGAGCAGTTTTTCCGCCGAAAGATATTGCTCTACTTTTTCTTTTTGCAGTTCTTTCAACCACTCTCTGCCTGTACCTGACTTGAGATGTTTTTCTCTCTCAACAGCTTCTTTTTCAGATTTGAATTCTTCATAGTGTATTAATGCAATTGGTCGATGCGTTTTTGTCCATTCAGCCCCAATACCAGCTAAATGATCATTTATTCTTTTATTCAAATTTGATGTAACTCCCTTGTAGATGGAACTATTCTCACACTCTAAAACATATACGAAGTGACTCTCTTTTCTTTTAGGCATAAGTTTGCCGGACCTATTTTCAACAATATAAACCTCTCCATTCTTTTCCTGCCTGCCGGCAGGCAGGCGCCACTCCCTTGTCAGTTCCCCCTCAAATGCCTTTTTCAGGATGCTCTGCCGTAAGGCTTCGGACTTTTTTAGGCTGCCCTCAATGGTTTGTTCAAGATTGTTGCAGACGGACAGACGGGATTCGATTTCGGAGACGATGGTATGTTGTTCGGGGAGGGAGCAGAGTGGAAAAACAAAATTTTCAATAGATGCAATACCTATATTGGCTTGTGTAGTTTGCACTGTATACTTTTCAATTTCTTTTTTAATGACCGGAGATAATGAATAGTAGTAAACAAATTTGCCATTCATTAAAGAGGGGATATTTTTGATAATTGCACATGAATAAGAAACTAAAAATTCTTTATTGAAATTTATTAATATATTGCGGCCAATTGTTCCGTATCTGGGAAATATTATATCGCCTCTCTCCGGTTTTATTTTTAAGGATAATCTTTTAAAATCTTCCTTTGAAATTGTTTTGGCGTTAGCGAAATCAATAGTTCCATCTTCTTTTAAGTTACCTGTAGATAGATACGGTAAGCCGCCAGTGAAGTCCTTAGGCATTTTATGGTCGATATCACCAACTTTATATGTGACATTACAGAATGTTGACCATCGCCAGGAAGTTGGTAATTCACCATAAATTTCAGTTTCTTCAAAAGTTAATTTTGAAAGAGTTTTTGGCCTA
Organism: Thermodesulfobacteriota bacterium; assembly: GCA_034718555.1. GTDB lineage: Bacteria > Desulfobacterota > DSM-4660 > Desulfatiglandales > B25-G16 > M55B121. Next base: position 8,384 of record JAYEMW010000230.1, on the reverse strand, counting down.
GAAATTCGCGTTGGTTTCTTTCCCTTTTCCCCATTTGCTTTCCATGCCGTAACTGCCTGTTTCCATTTTACTATCTGCTGTTGATAATGCTTTTCCCGCTCTGTCTTGATCTGTTCCAGCAGTTTTTCCACCGGTTCCGGTGGGTTTCCTGCCTGCCCCTGCCTGCCGGCAGGCAGGTGTTGGGTGCGCCATTGTTTGGTCAGCTTGCCCTCAAAGGCATATTTCAGGACGGCCTGACGGTAGGTTTTCAGTTGTTCCCGGGCTTTTTTCAGGCTTTCTATGCCGTTGTCAAGTTCGGAAAAGAGTTCCTCGATTTTGGCGACAATGCGGTGTTGTTCAAGGAGAGGGGGGACTTTTACAGGTATTTGCTTCATGGAAGCCTGGTTCAATTTAAGCCTTGTTGTGCCAGTTACAAAATATCCATAATCAAGCTGATTTAAATAATGGCATAAAAACTTATTTGAACCATATGATTTTAGTATATGAACATGGTTATTCACCCAGAACCGACCGTTTACTATGTATGCTTTGTCTTTGAATGCATCTAAAAAAGGTGCACCATCTTCCCCTAACAATATGTGCTCACCTTTAAAAAGGTAATCATCAATCCACCCAACCTGCCCTGTTGCACCATAATAAGGGAATAATTGATTTTCATTTTTCCCGGCGATTCTGTCATCTCGATCACTTGCATTTACTGGAATTCTCTGCCGATCCAATATTTCACAAATGTTATCTAGTTTCACCAAGGCCCAGTTTTTGGGTAAAGATTCGCTGAGATTCTCACTATTTAACATCCTACGCCGCCAACGCCTCATTCATTTCATCAATAATCAGCTCCATCTCATCGCCGAACAACTGAACCATTCTCCCGATGCCGCCCTTACCGTCAAAGGGGGCATAATCCAGATCGTCTTTTTCAATATGCACGGAACTGACGATGTGATCCTTGATCATACGCAGCCATACCATCTGTTCCTCGGTGAATTTCAGCGCTCCGGCCTGTTTGTCAAACACCCATTTCTGAAAATTGCGGTTGACCGTCTGTTCAAAAGAGGTCAGGGTATCATCGATGCCTGTTATACGCCTGATCAGGGAAACCAGGGCGGTGAGTTCGTTTTTGGGGGATTTGCCGTTGACTTTTTCCAACTGCTCGTATGCCTGCCAGACCCTCGCCGGTGCAAGGCGGGGCTTGTTCTGCTTTAAGGTGTCGAGCACTTCTTTGATCATCTCATAGGTGATATTTCTGCGGTTATACGGCTGATTGTAGAAGGTGGAAAGGGCCGTGATCTCATCCTTATTTGCTTCGATAAAGGTTTTGAAATCCTCTATGGTATCTTTCGCCTTTACCCTGGCCTGCTGATCCCACCCGGTGTATTCCACCTCATCGAGGTTGATGTCGTCGATAATCTGCTCATGGGATTTGCGGGCGTTTTCGATAAATTCATTTAATTCACCGGTAAAGGTGTCCCTGGCGCGGTTGATCAATTCTTTATGGGCATCCTGTTTTTGATCCTCTTCCGGCTCCGTATACGGCGATAGGTTGAACTTTTCTGTTGTGGTTTCCATGATTTTATCCGGATTGTAGGCGTCTAATAGTTCATGAACCAGTTTATTAATGGTCTTTCCGCCTGACAATCGCTTGAATTTCCCCCGTTCATCTTCTGTGGTCTGCTTTTCCAGCCGGGCCAGGCGGCCTGCCAGCGACGTATAGATGTCTTCATCGATCTGCCCCATCAGCACTGCCTGGAGGAGGTCTTTTAAGGGAACCGATTTTTTCCGTTCAAGGGGCCGGCTGTCGGTTTTAACGGACCTGCTGACCCCCACCGCATCAACGATAACAAATCCGGTTTTACTGGTATGAACAGAGGGGGTGACTTTTTTCAGGTCGTCATATCCCAGGGTGCGGGTTCCCCTGCCTTTCATCTGCTCAAAGTAATTCCTGGACCTGACATCCCGCATGAAGACCAGACATTCCAAGGGCTTGACATCCGTTCCGGTGGCGATCATGTCAACAGTGACAGCAATCCTGGGGTAATAATCATTGCGGAAAGAGGCCAGCACGGATTTGGGGTCTTCATCCGTCTTGTATGTGACTTTTTTGCAAAACGCGTTTTCTTCGGCAAATTCTTCGCGCACGATGTTGATGATATCGTCGGCGTGACTGTCGGTCTTTGCAAAAATGAGAGTTTTGGGAATTTCATCACGACCGGGAAACATTTCCGGCAGATTATCCCGAAAGGTTTTTACAACATTTCTGATCTGGCTGGGGTTGACCACATCCAGATCAAGATCGTTTCCGTTGTAAATCACTTCCTCATCGAGCTGTTCCCATCGCTTTTGGCGGGTCAGGCGGTCCCTTTTATCCACCCATTGCTCGGCAATTAGCTTGCTGCCGTCTTTGGTAATCTTTGTTTCAATCAGGTAGGTGTCGAATCCGACATTTACCCCGTCGGCCACTGCCTCTTCATGTCGGTATTCGCTGACCACGTTTTCATTGAAGAACCCGAATGTCCGTTTGTCCGGGGTTGCGGTCAAACCAATGTAAAAGGCGTCAAAATAATCCAGTACCTGCTGCCACAGGTTGTAGATGGACCGGTGGCATTCATCAATTACGATGAAATCAAAAAATTCGGGTGGAACTTTTTCATTGTATTCAACTTCACGATGTCGCCCCATCTCCACATATTCATGGGGATTAACCTGCTCTGCTACTTCATCGAGTTCTTCCCTCTTGAGGATGGAATACATCCGCTGGATAGTGCTGATGCACACCTGGCTGTCCGGCGGAACATATCGCGAGTTCAACCGCCGGACATTATAAAGTTCCGTAAATTTACGGTTATCGTCACTCGGCGTATACCCCATGAACTCCTGTTCGGCCTGCTCCCCCAGGTTTTTCGTATCAACCAAAAACAGGACCCGCTTGGCATCGGCAAATTTGAGCAGACGGTAAATAGAGGTGATGGCGGTGAAGGTTTTCCCGCTGCCCGTCGCCATCTGGATCAACGCACGGGGTCTGTTTTCCCTGAAGGATTCTTCAAGCCTGGTGATCGCTTTGACCTGGCAATCCCACAGTCCTTCAACAGGTAAATCGGGGAACTGCTGCAATCGTTGCCGCAGGCTGGTTTTCTGCCTTATCCTGTCTTTTAATGTTTTCGGATGGTGGAATGAAAAGACAGACCTTGCCCGAGGTTTGGGATCCCGCAGATCCGTATACCGTGTTACTATGCCGGTGCTTTCATAAACAAACGGGAGCGGTCGGTTAGCGGCAAACCATTTCAGTTTGCTTTGGGCATAGTCTTCCGCCTGCTGTTCATGGATAGGCAGCCGGTGACCTTCCTCTTCCCTTTTTGCTTCAATCACCCCTATTGGTTCACGATCAACAAACAGGACATAGTCGGCAGGACCGATATCAGTCTGATATTCCCGAACGGCAAGACCGGGGCCGAGGCCCCAGTTGATTGCATTCTTGTCAACAACCACCCAGCTGGACCGTTCAAGCATTTTGTCTATATTGTCTCTTGCCTTTTGTTCAGGTGTTTTGTTCATTTCAAGACTTATTCATGGGTAAATAATGCTGTAATCAGCCGCACCGCTTTATGCATCGGCTGTATTAGCCTTGTTATAGCAAAGCATGTAGATATTTTTTTAATCTTCTGTTTCCACCATTTCTTATACTGCTGAGTCAAGCCTGCTTCTGCTTTTCCGTAATGACATCAAGAGCCGTGATCCCCATGAAGTCCTTGGCGTTGTGTGTTACCAGCGGTACGGCATGACGAACGGCGCACGCGGCAATCCATGCGTCATTAGGCGCAATAGGTTCCCCGTTGTGTTTGCGTTCCGCAACAAGTCGTCCATAGCAACGGGCGATTTCATGGTCATATGGAATCACTACAAAGTTGCGCAGCGTTGTTTCGAGTGCCCTGCGTTTTTTGTTGCCCCAATTTCTGTTTTCCGCTCCAAAATACATCTCGCCCACTGTGATAAAAGAGATAGCAAGCAGTCTGCCCTGGGTATGTAGCGCATATGCTTCAGCCAGCGGGCCTCCCTTCATCAGATAGGAAACAATACAAGTATCGAGAATGATCTTGGCACTGCTCATAACATCTCACCTCTCGCCGTGTTTCGATGCCGTAATTTGTTAATCGCTTCCTCGAAGCCATCATTTTCTTCGCCCGGCCATGTGCCGAATAAAGTTCGCACATCCACCATCGGCTTTACATTCTGCGATTCCGCCAATTCGTCTATATTAAGCGATTCCCAGAAGTCCCGCGAGATCGGCGACCCTTGGGGTAGCAAGTCAACATCCTCGTTCTCCCTTTCTTCCAGTCGTTCGATGTCATGAATCTTGATGCTGGTGATCTTGCCTGAAATGGGATCCTCCCTTGCCTCGCCAACGATACGGACATATTGCAGAATATCTTCCAGAACCTCGTCTTTCTGTTCATTATCAAAAAGGCAAAGCACTGGCTCCCCGGCTGATGGATGCACCCGACAACGAGTGCCATGCTCTTTGAAATCGGCCATCAGTAGCCGTCCTTCAATGGTGCGAATGTTGATCTGCGGCCCCTTTATACGTTCCTGAATCCTAGTAAATCCCTGCGGTGTATAGACGACTGTAGAGAGAGGTGTTTCGCGATGATTCAAAGTAAACTCGATTTTTTCTACTCCACGGCTGAACAGCGTACCAGTGTCGCGCCATGCCATCAGGACACCGGCATCATAACCGACAGGCAAAGGCTCATCCGGTTTTTGCACAACGGATAAGCCTGCAACTGCCTTTTTCAGAATATCAAGACCAAAATCCATGCCTGGCAGAGACGGTTGCATTATTCCCCGTTCGAAACCCAGCATCGTTGCTGGGCTGCCATGTGTCAACAATACCAGATCAAGCGACATCTCTTCTTTTATGTTGCGTGGTTGCGGCCCACGGTGCAGGCTTTCCGATTCACCTATTAGCACCCGCCCCGTTCGCTGGAGTGCCTTGTTCAGATTGGTAAGAAAGTTCAGCAAATGCGACACCGGAATTTTTCCTGTGCCAATAGCTTTTCCGTCAAAGCGAACCATTAGTAATGGGTCATTGTTGTTCATGGTAGTTACCTCCTCCTCCACAGATTTCGGTGATTTTATTCTTGGTTTTCTGTTCATGGGTGGCTATCAGTTTTTTTCATTCTTCCACCATTTTCTCTCTTTTTCTATTTTAGTAATTATTTGGGTTTGGCACGGTGGCTGGTTGTGCGCTATAATATTTACGTATAAGGAAAACTTGCCTGATTTCCAGATATTGAACGGACAAACAGGCAAATTTGCCTGGTTACAATATTTAATACAATGAAATAGTATATTATTCCTGACCATGAAAAACAAGGTAAAACGGGAAGAAAGCTGTGTCAATTAAGATTCTTAATGCTATATGTGCGATGTGATGCGGCGGCGGCACAATTTATTCGATTTGCACAGAGCGAAGCTACTGCGAATGGGTGAGAAGGGCTTTGCCCTTCATTTCAACATGAAATCGCGCTGTTACCTGAGCAAATAAACAGGAGTTTTGAATCTTGAATGATTAAGTTTGTTAATCAGCGCATCAATTTATTTCAGTTTGCCACTAAGGTGCTAAGTTGAAGAGCACTCAACATTTTTCAGCATCAGATATCAAATCACAAACAACGAGCAACGAGCAACGAGCAACGAGCAACGAGCAACCAGCAACGAGCAACGAGCAACCAGCAACGAGCAACGAAGATAATCCCTGTTTCTCATGAGCTCACCCCGTATTGTGCGGGTCAGACACTTCTCTGTCAATATCGGCAATCATTTCCAGAGCATTGATAGGTTTTCATGGGGCAACCGTATCATTTTTTCCAATATGGACGTGATGGGGAAAGCCCTTAAGGTCAGGGAAGTGGGGTGCGTTATCCCAACGCTTAATAAGATTATCCACCCGGTCTTGCCAATGGAAACTTATAGGTGGTTGTTTTGATTTCTCCATCCATTTTTGAGGCAACCACTCTTTCACGTATCTCTAAAATCCCAGCATCAGACATTGAGACTCGAATGCGATAAATAAGAATTTGTTCTTCATCTGTGTCCAGAAGATCATAGCGCAGTACCTGAACGGATTTGGCCCATGTGTATGAAGCAAGGCATAGCTTTATCTGCTGAAAGTACTCATGAATCATTATAAATTGATTTCCGTTAGCCGATCATGTTGTCTTTGCAAGGTACGATAATTTTCAAAAAGCATCATCCATTCCATAATATCACCATCGTCGCCCAGCTTCCCGTTCTGATACTCTGTCCAGGCTTTCTGGCTGTTCATTCCAAAGCGCTTTTCATACGGAACCAATTCCTCTTTCAATTTGTCCATCTGCCGTAAAGATTTTTCTACATCAATTTGAACAAGCTTCTTGAATGTGCTCTGGACAACGGCCTCCCCCAATACATCGGCCATTTTTTTGGCACTGGTTTCAATGCTCATATTTTTTCTCCTGTTTTCCAATCGTTATCCACCTTGCATCATTTTTCGGCGGCGATTCGAGGAAGCCTTCCTCCATCCAAAATTTCCGCCAGACCGTATGTCTATGGGGCCTATATTTTTGACCAATATGTGCTCTGAAGTGAAACATTCGAAATAGCAAATAAGAACACAAATTGTTTCTCTTAATAGTATCTACTGACCATACAGTAAGATAAAAAAGTTCCATTAATACGGAGTTAGTGGAGTTTTTGAAAAGAACCTGTTTTATAACAATAAAATAAGGTAACCTATTTAAAGAATAAATTACGCTGCCCCTAAACTACTCTTATCTATTTGATTTGTCAAGGAATATTGGTGAATATCGGTGAAAAAAGTACATATCTATGAGGTCAGCTTTTCATTCTCTTTGCTGCCCGTGTTTGTTTATGTCTTACATAAATATTTAATAATTTTTCTGATAATTTTTTTGATAAAGCTTGTATGTTTGAATCGTTTTTATCAGATGAAGTTATTGAAGCATTTTTCAGATCGATCATTTCATTTTTTGGTCCATATAAATTTGTAAAAATATCCAATACTTGTTTACGAATAACACCTCTAAATGGAACATTTGAGATCATTCCATACATTGCAGCATCACCCTGAGTACTCAATTCAGGGTGTTGTTTTACAATTTCGACAGCTTCCTCTAAATCAGACAAATAAGTATCCACCACTTCAGCGTGTTTCGGGACAACCATCGCGTGCAAAGCTTCCGGTTTTTGTAGACGGTCAATGTGCCAACCCCGCTTTTCCATTTCATCACCAACGGCATAAATATTTATTTCCGGTGATAAGGATTGATAGGAGAATAAACTGGCTTTTGGGTTTCCAATAATGTGAAGTCCTTCAATTGCATTAATTCCATTTATCAATTTTCGCGTAGTTTCCATAATCGTATTTGTGATTTTCAGATACCCTTTTTCACCAATGAGTTGAAGGGCTGCCCACGCAGCAGCATAGGATCCTCCGGGACGTGTTCCCAGTAGTGCCGGAGAAGCAAATATTCCACCCGGCCAATTTTCATAAACAAAAAATTGATATTTCAAAATATCTTTTGACCTGTATGTGATAGTTGATGCGCCTTTTGCAGCAAATCCATATTTATGAGTATCAGCGGAAATGGAAGTTACTCCAGGGACACGATAATCCCAAGGAGTTAATTTAGGCCCCAATTTTTCGATAAAGGGTAAAATATAGCCCCCCACACAAGCATCAACATGGAGTGGTATCACCCGGGCTGATGCTATTTGTCCAAGTTCTTCGATAGGATCGATGATACCGTGTGGATATTCAGGGGCGGAACCCAATATCATTATCGTATTTTTAGTGATCATCTTCTTTACTGCCTGGACATCGACTCTATAATCTTTATCTAAGGGAGCCCGGAAAATTTCTACACCAAAATATTCTCCACCTTTTTCCCAAGCAACATGAGCTGTTTCTGGAATGATCATTTGCGGCTTCTTAATTCTTTTCTTTGCCTTGCCATAGTCACGGTAAGTTTTTACGGCGAGGAGACAACTTTCTGTTCCACCAGAAGTTACTACACCGCATACATTTTCATCGCCATTCAGTAAATCAGCAGTGATCCGGATAATATTGGATTCAAGTTGTTTTAGGCTTTTAAATGCCATAGGGTTAAGCCCGTTAGCCGAGAAGTACATATTATAGGCATCCTGTAATAAAGACGTATGATCCTCTCCCAAGTAATATACGAGGCTCCAGGTTCGCCCATCCTTATATGCAGGGTCCTGACTGCCGTATTCTTTCAGTGCGGATATAATATCATCTTTTGACCGTCCGATTTTTGGAAGTTTATTATTATTCATTGTATTTCTCAGTGCATACCCCGAAAGGCCAC
>JAYEMW010000229.1:0-3074 GCA_034718555.1 Thermodesulfobacteriota bacterium | reverse complement strand
TCTCCATGACTGTTTAAGAGTTTATCCTTAATGGCCTTTGTCAGTGCCCTTCTTTTTTTATTTCCTGCGACTATCTTAAGATGTTCCAGGCTTTCTTCCGGCAGCCTTTCAGTTATCAGCCAGTCTTCCATAACTGCCCTTTCAATTATTTTGAACCCTAATTCACTGCGTACAATTAATGTATTCCATTCAGGTTCATTTTCAAGAACCCCTACGGAAATATCTGACCACTCGGATGTCATATCCGAGCAGATAAGGCAGCCTTCCGAAATTAGTGGACGAATTTCATCCAATGGAATTTTTATTTTCTTTTTTTCTGTCTCCACAATGAGAATTTCTGCAGGAGGGGGAGGAATATCCATTTTTTTTATATTTTTAATGTTTAGTCTTTTGGATAACATGGACTCTAACCGGCGTGCGTCCAGTGCCCATGTACAGAACAAGCCTACCACCAAAGACACGGGGTCTGAGAAATCCGGAATGTTGAGAGGATTGGAGCGCAATTGGGTTAAGGCGGTTACCTGACACGGAGTTCCAACTACGCCAAGTTTGCCCTGTCCCTCATGCATAGCAATATTCAGCGCTTCAAGCGTGGGGGCTGTCGTATATTTGGATTGGGCGCACTTAATTACATCTTCCGTTCTTGTTACCAAACGAGGAACCGGTGTTAGGCCTTCTCTGTCGGTAAGGACAGATGCCTCTATTATGCCTTTCTTCATTGCAAAGGCGATTATGGAGGAAACCGTTCCTCCAGCCTGAAATTCACCTGCAGGCGCCTTTTTGCCGGCCCTTGTTTTTAGCGCCTTAATATAATTTCCAAGGGGCATGATATCATACAACTGTCCCCAACGGTTCATGGACAGCTCATCCAGATCTACTTCTGCCTTAGGGCAGTATGCATAACACCGCCCCTCAGGCAGATCACACGGAAATACCATTGCAGTTTTTCCTCGATGGGTCTTGAAGTATGGGCAAAGATTTACGCAGGCGCCGCATTCTACACAGAGACCCCTTTCGCGGACATCTTTTAGAAGCTCTTTCGGCCCAAAAATTCGCATGTTAAAGCCCTCCCTTTTTCCCATTGTTTATTGCTGCGATAGTTCTTTTGTAAAAGGGTTTAAGTTATTAAGAGACACATCAACAAGTAATCTTTTTTTATTTTTTAAACAAGTGTTTTTCCTAAATTTGCCCGGACTTATTGAGATGTTACAAAAAAACTAAAGTTATCTTCAGTCTGTTCCGATATAACATCCAACATATCATATGGGATATTTTAATGGTTCATTAATGCCGCTTTTTCAGGGCTGAAAGGAGAAATATGTTAAATGCACGAGCCGATATTTCCCGGTTAGTCAAAGATTTTCGTGAACTCACCGGGCTGACCCAGGAAAAATTAGCGGCTCGGCTCGGTGTCACTTTTGGAACCGTTAATAGATGGGAAAACGGACACGTCATTCCTTCTCCATTGGCATTAAATCGTTTTGAAGCCCTGCTGCACGAACTTGGTGAACAAGGAAGCGATCTTCGTAAAATTTATTTTGGCCGGTGATAAGTCAGTGGGTAAGAAGCAGGCAATAGCATATCATTAAATTACCTATATGCATAGGTGAACCAAATGAAAGATAAGATTAAAAAAGCTATATTACCTAATACATACAAATCAGAAGAGTCTCAAGAATTATACGCAGAGCAAGTAAGGCTTTTGTATGAAAATTCCCCAACAAGCTTAGCTGCAACTGTGATAAATGCTTTGATTATGGGTTTAATATTGTGGAAGGTTTTATCACACTCGATAATCATCTCCTGGGTGATCTGCAACATCCTGTTAACGCTTGCACGATATGTGCTGGTTTACAGATACAGGAGCTCCTCACCGAACACTTATGAGATCAGACTCTGGAGTAACTTATTCATTATTGGAATAGTCTTGAGCGGCATAATTTGGGGCGCTTCGGCAATTTTTCTCTTCCCTCATCAATCTATAGCCCATCAGGCCCTTCTTGCCTTTGTCTTAGGGGGAATGTCTGCAGGGTCACTGGCAACAAACTCTGCCTTAATAACGGCTTTTTTTTCATATACTATCCCTTCCCTTCTGCCGATAACAATAAGGTTTTTATATATAGGAGGCGATATTCATATAGCCATGGGAGCTATGACGCTTCTATTTTTAATTTCTATACTGGTTAGCGCCAAGAGAATGAATAGCACCATAAAAAATACCTTGTGGCTTCAGTTTGAAAACAGAGATCTTCTGAAATCTGTGACCCTGGAAAAAGAAAATGCTGACAGGATCAATAAAGAACTCAAGTCTGAAATAACGGAACGTGCGAAAATAGAAGAATCATTGAGGCTTGAAGAGAATCGTCTCAATGTGTTGATAAAATTAAGTCAAATGAATCAAGCATCAGTAAATGAGATTACCAGTTTTTCTCTTGAGGAGGCAGTGAGGCTTACAGGGAGTAAAATAGGCTATCTCGCCTTTGTAAATGAAGATGAAACAGTTCTCACAATGCATGCGTGGTCAAAAACTACAATGGAGCAATGCAGCATTACTGACAAACCAATAGAGTATCTTCTGGAAAAAACAGGGCTCTGGGGTGAGGCCATAAGACAGAGAAAACCAGTAATTACAAATGATTACAACTCAAGTCCCTTAAAAAATGGGTACCCGGATGGGCATGTCCAAATAAGCCGCCACATGAACATACCTGTATTTGACGGAGAAAGAATTGTAGCAGTTACAGGAGTAGGTAATAAAGGTGACGAATATAACGAATCAGATGTCCGCCAACTTATTTTGCTTATGCAGGGAATGTGGAGGCACCTGCAACGCAACCAAACCGAACTCGAACTCAAAGAAACCAACACCCAGTTAGAAAATGCCATCACCAAGGCCAACCAACTGGCCATAGAAGCCGAATCAGCCAGCATAGCCAAAAGCCGGTTTCTCGCCACCATGAGCCATGAGATAAGAACCCCTATGAACGGGGTTATAGGATTCACAGATATGCTCTTAGACACAGGGTTAAACGAAGACCAGGTAGACTATGCAAAGACCATCAAGAGAAGCGGCG
>JAYEMW010000228.1:0-15695 GCA_034718555.1 Thermodesulfobacteriota bacterium | reverse complement strand
CGCCTCTACATGACCTATCATGGTTAGCTGGAATTCTTTTTTCTTGAATATACGTTCAATCCACTGTCCCCACTCTACAATCTCTATCTTGAGTTTGATGCCTACCTTGCCCAACATATCTGCAATTACCTCTCCCGCACGTTTAGAGTAAGAATAAATAGCGGGAAGCTTTATAGTGGCATCAAAACCATTAGGATATCCTGCTTTCTTCAGCAATTCCTTTGCCTTCTTAGGGTTGTATGGGAATTTTCCGGTTAGATCCACATAGTATGGGGTGGAAGGCGACCAGTGGGAACCTATAGGAGTGCCGTAACCAAACATGACAAGGTCAACCACTGCCTGACGATCAATGGCACAGGCCATGGCCTGACGGACCAACTTGTTGTCAAATGGCTTTGCCTTGTTGTTTGTCGACATTATAACCTCTCCAGTAGTAGTCCCTGAAAAAACCTTAAAACGCTTATCTCGTGACATTTCCATGGCAGACTCAGGTGCGGCGATATAACCTATTACATCTATATCTCCCGCCTTAAGCGCGGCAATCTGGGCGCTTGCATCACCGATAAACTTAAATGTCACCTTATCGAGATAAGGCAATTCAGTATTCCAATAGCCATTAAATCGGACCATTTCTACCCGGTCACCTCGTGCCCATTTAACGAATTTAAACGGGCCTGTGCCAATAGGATTAGACTTTGTGTTCTCGTATCCTTTCATAGGCAGCATGACCGCATCGCCCTCGGCCATATGCGCAATAAACAGGGCATCAACATCCTTTAAGGTAAGTTTTAAGGTATAATCATTCGGTATATCAATTTTAACGATGCCACTAAAGTACTCTGGGTGAGGATTTATAGTGCTTTTGTCCTTCGCCCGCTCAATATTCCACTTAGCGATCTGAGCATTAAAGGACTCGCCATTATGGAATTTTACCCCTTTTCGCAGATTAAAGGTGTATGTTTTTCCGCATGGTGACACCGCCCATTTGGTAGCCAGGCCTGGTATAAATTCCCCTTTGCTGTTAACCTTGATCAGGCCTTCAAAGATATTGGAAAACACCACCCTGTCAATTGCTGCGGCTGTGTTGCCGGTAGGATCAAGTCCCGGCGGCTCTGCCGGCTGACATACAATCAGGCTCCCGCCTTTAACAGGCGTAGCTGCCATAGCATTACCGAAAGAGAGAATGAGAGCAATGCTTATCGTTAATAATAGCAGTCTTTTCATAATTCCTCCTTTTTGTTTAATGATTTAAAATTGAGTATAAAATAATTTTAACGAAACCGGCAATACATTTATTCGTGAAACTGATTTTATTTATTACCCCTGAATAGTAAACGGTAAACTTTTTGGCTCTTCCTCAAAATGAGTGGGTAAGTCATCCCCCTCCCCTTGTGGGAGGGGGTAAGGGGGAGGGGGATTAAAAAATGGCTCAACTTATTACAAAAACAGCTAAAACTCTCAGGAAGAAAATAATCATTGAAGTCGATTGAGGGCAACAAGCGGTAGAATCAAAGAAAGATACGGAAAGAGATGAATGGCTTAGAGGTCAGGGATTTTAAGTTCTCAGATTTTGAAATAATGAAGTATTAACTTTATACGCAAGGTGTTTTACCTGCCCGTTCGTTGCACGCAGACAGGGAGGCGGTACGGATAAACTGCTTATTACACCCTCCCCTTAATCCCCTCCCATCAAGGGAGGGGAAAGAAAAACTACAACCAATGGAGGAAAATTTACACACTTGAAATGAGAAAGAACCAACTTTTATAAAGCCCTATCGAGCTAAAGCCTAACCAAAGATATTTGAAATTTGAAACTGGAAACTTGAGAGCAAAAGAGCCTAAAGGTGCCTTTTTCCAGTTTCGAGTTTCGAGTTTCCAGTTTCCCAAAGGGTTATTTAGAATTATCAACCGATTATAAATTGTGAGAGAAAAATTCTCAGATTGGCCAAGTAAGAATCTATAGATCCTCAAGATCACAAAATGCAGTAATCCCTCCCAGGCTTTGAGCGCTTAATACGCCCATAGTTATAGCCCTGCTCATGCAGTTAGCCGCAGCATGTCCCAGTTCATTAATGGCATGTGCCTTGGGGGATGGAAAAAATCCCTGCGTTTCCGGAAGCTGTTTTTTACAAGTAGCAAGACAAAAAATCGTGTCGCCGTCAAACAATGTATGAGAGGGACGGATGGCCCGAGCCATTCCATCGTGGGCCATCTGGGCTATCTTCCGGGCCTGAACCTTTGACAGATCTGCATCGGTTGCTATAAGGCCGATTGTAGTGTTCGTTGCCGCTGATCCTTCAGTTGCCGGCGGAAGCCTTACAGCCCTTTTCCCCTTATTTCCAAATTCACCGTTAAGCTCGAGGCCAATCTCCCAAGGCCGACCAGTCGATGGATTTATTACTGAGCCTAAAGAATTAACTGCCACTAAGGCAGTCACTGTGATTCCATTATCTAAAACCAAGCTTGCCGTGCCAAGGCCTCCCTTGATTCCTCCGGAAACAGCCCCAGTGCCGGCTCCAACACAACCGGTGCCTATCACATCATTTCCTGCATTATCGCAGGCCTTTCGCCCCCATTCTGAATTGATGGGCGGCACAAAATCCCTGCCCCTTCCAAGGTCATACAGGACAGCCGCAGGGACAATGGGGGCAACCTGGTTATTTTCAAGGGGAAAACCATAGCCCTTCTCAGCCAGCCATCTTACTACTCCGTCTGAGGCTGCCAATCCAAACACTGAGCCACCTGAAAGCACTACGGCCTGAGCCTTCTCTACTAAATTCACCGGATCGAGAAGATCTGTTTCACGAGTGCCCGGCGCTGAACCCCGTACATCAACGCCGGCAATAGCACCTTCAGTACAGATTATGACAGTTACCCCACAAAGAGCCTCTGTATCTGTGTGATGGCCCACTATTAAGCCTTTAACGCCTAATATAGAATTACTTTTTTTAGATGTTGTAATAGTATTTTTTTGTTTCATTGGTTTATCCTTGATGGTCCCGTAATAATTATTATGTCACAGAGTTTTAGCACAAAAATAGCAAAAAATCATTTTTCAGAAAGGCTTTTTCAATTTAATTTGCCAAAATTCTTGACCATTTTATATTTCTTTGATAGAAATGAATAATCATTCACATTAATTTATTCCTATAAAAAACACATGAACAGAAAAAAAAACGAAAAATACAATAAAATTATCGCTGCTGCCACAAAAATATTCGCACAAAAGGGCTATTACAAGACCAGGGTATCTGAGATTGCAAAAGAGGCTGGGATTGCAGATGGTACTATCTATCTCTACTTCAACCATAAGGATCAGATACTCATTTCTCTATTTGAGGAAAAGATGCAGGAAGTCTTGGATAACATGAGGAAACAGATAAGTTTAGAGACTGATCCTTTGGAAAAAATCAAGCGATTTGCCTTGGTTCATCTTAAGCTTATCGAAGACAACAAGGATATGGCGGAAATTATCCAGGTTGAGCTGAGGCAAAGCGGTAAATTCATGAAAAATTACCATAACATAAAATTTGCTCAATACCTTGACTTGATTGAAGATATTATTATTGAAGGGCAGGAAAAAAAATTGATCAAAAAAGAAATAATCCCTGCAATTGCCAAAAGGGCTTTTTTCGGAGCATTAGATGAAATGTCGAGATATTGGGTTTTATCAAAGAGCCGAAAGTACGATATAGAAACTGCCGCAAAACAAATCAATAGTTATTTCATCAATGGCATAAAGACATAATTTATCTGATTGAATATTAGTTTTTAATGTATTTCCATCCTTCTTTATTGACATAATTAACTATTTAATGCTAAAGAGTTTACTAAAATAAGGAGTTACATATAAAAAAAATTGTATATTTTATTAATCATCAATTAGAGAATGTAAGAAAGGGGGAAAAAGTGAATATTTTAGTTTGTTTAAAACAGGTGCCTGACACAGAAACTCAGGTCAGTATAGCTGCAGACGGCAAATCTATTGCAACGGACAACATCAAATGGGTAATGAACCCCTATGATGAAAATGCCGTTGAGGAGGCATTGCAAATCAAGGAAAAATTTGGCGGAGAGGTAACGATTATTGGTGTTGGCCCTAAACGGGTTACTGAATCAATAAGAACAGCCTTAGCCATGGGCGCTGATAAGGGTATTCTAATAGACGACCCGGCTGTTTCCGGAAGCGATTCCCTTGGAACAGCCAGGATTCTTAACGCAGTTATCAAGGATCTTGATTATGACATTATTTTATGCGGCAAACAGGGTGTTGATGACGATTACGGCCTTGTAGGCTCCATGCTGGCAGAGTTCCTTGATATTCCTCAGATATCCATAGCTGTCAAACTTGAGGTCAGTGAAGACAGCTCAAGCGTCACGGTCCATAGAGAAGTTGAAGGCGGGGCATTTGTCATCGAAGCGCCTCTGCCTGCATTGATAACCGCCCAAAAGGGATTGAATGAACCACGTTATGCTTCACTGCCAGGGATAATGAAGGCTAAAAAGAAACCCTTAGACGTTAAAACAATAGGTGATTTGGGTTTAGATGCCGGCTTGGTTGGAGAAGCAGGAGCAAAGATCGAGATCATGGAAATTACTCCACCGGAACAAAGAGAGGCAGGTAAGATAATTGAAGGTGAAACACCCCAAGAAAAGGCAGCCGCTCTTGCTAAATTACTGCATGAAGAAGCAAAGGTTATTTAACTGAAAGAGCGTTTAAAATAAACTAAAGGCCAAAGAGAAAGTTTTACCTGGGAAGAGATTCATCGACAATGAAATTAAGGAGATAAAAATGGCACAGGGAATTTGGATTATTGCTGAACAAAAAAATGGTGAAATTAGAAAAATATCATTTGAGTTGGTAAGCGAAGGAAGGCGGCTGGCAGATAAAACAGGGCAGTCTTTAACCGCAGTCCTGTTAGGTTCTGATATTAAGG
The DNA here is from genome assembly GCA_034718555.1 of Thermodesulfobacteriota bacterium. GTDB lineage: Bacteria > Desulfobacterota > DSM-4660 > Desulfatiglandales > B25-G16 > M55B121. Next base: position 10,758 of record JAYEMW010000228.1, on the reverse strand, counting down.
AAAAGGCATCTGAATTAGGGAAATATGGCGCAGATAATATAATTGCAGTTAATGACGATCGCCTTGCAACATATACAACTGATGCATATGCCTCCGTTATATCGCAATTAGCAAAGGAGAAAGAGCCGTCTATGATTTTACTTGGCGCCTCGGTACAGGGCAAGGATATGTCAGGAAGGCTGGCAGCTAAACTTGAAACAGGGATGGCTCAAGATTGTGTAGATTTTTCTATTGAGAACAATAAACTCGTTGCAAAAAGGCCTATATACGCAGGAAAGGCCTATGCAACAATAACATTCAAGGACAATACGACGCAAATAGCCACTGCAAGACCAAATGTATTTGAATTAAGTGCACCTGATGATTCAAGATCTTTTGACATTATCGAGGGCGAATGTAAACTTGACGATTCTAAGCTGAAAACAAAGGTTGTTGATGTCATACAAGAAGCAGGCGGAAAGGCTGACCTTACTGAGGCAGAAAGAATAGTTTCCGGTGGAAGGGGAATGAAGGGGCCGGAAAACTATAAAGTATTAGATGAATTGGCCGATTTAATCGGCGCAACAGTCGGGGCTTCCCGGTCTGCTGTTGATGCAGGATGGAGACCACATGGCGATCAGGTCGGCCAGACAGGCAAGGTAGTGTCCCCAAATCTGTATATTGCCTGCGGTATATCAGGAGCTATTCAACATTTAGCTGGAATGGGAACGTCTAAAGTTATAGTTGCTGTTAATAAAGATGCGGATGCTCCTATTTTTCAAAAGGCTGATTACGGTATAGTTGGCGACCTATTTGAGGTTGTCCCTGTGCTGACAGAGGAGATTAAAAAAATCATGTAAATAGCTTGAGGATCATAGGGACAAAGGAACATACTTTTTTGAGACGCATTGTTTCTTTGTAGCCGTTCACGGCTTGAAACTTGAAATTGGAAAATAGAAATTTGGAAGACCTGTCTGCGTGCGGGCACGCACAGGCAGAGATGAAACGAGTTTATGAGTTGGATGTTTATAAACCGGCAGAAGAGTTATCAGATAGGGTCTGGCACGACTTTGATAAGTGATAGCCGTTCAAAGCAATAGTTAAAAAACCAGGACCAAAATTGAATGCGGTCATCAACTGCACAAAAAAAATGAAGGCCGAATTTCCAATCCCGCCCTGCGGGACTATTTTCTAATTTCAGCGTTCCGTGAACGATTACGTTTTTCCTTTGTGCCTATGTGTTCCTGGACACTTTGCGATCTGTCTTAAATAAAATTATCAAACCCTCGCCTTCTCTTGAAGGCGAGGGTTTTTCAACCATTCCCCAAATGAGACAATAAATGTGCAGATAAATCATAACATGACAAGATTATGCGCTTTTTTTCTGCTAATCTTTAGCTTAAGCATCAACAACTTCACATCATTCGCTTACGGCATTGACAATCCCGAAAACCCTGAAATTAAGAAAATAGCTTTAATACAAGCCTCTCATAAAAAACTCCCATTTTTAATCATTAAAAATAATGGGCAGTTAAATATCAATATTGCTTATTACATCAAAGGGGGAAAGTATGAGATATATTTCAATAGAGATAAGATAATATATCACATGCTAAAAACACATCCTCATGAAAAAAAATACGCCGGTCTTTTCCGTGATAAAAAAGATAGGCCTTCAACCCACACCACCTTCACCCTCAAGCCCTTAGACACAAGCAATGAAACAATGCTTATCTCAGGTGAAAGACTTCCCGGCAGTATCAACTACCTTATAGGAAAAAACCCGGAAAACTGGCACACAGACATACCTGCATTTAAAGAGATTATATACAAAAACCTATACAGGGGAATAGACCTTAAGATCTATGGCACAAACAACCAGATGGAATATGACTTTATTGTCTCCCCTCACGCAGACCCATCTAAAATCCATATTGCCTGTGATGGCATAGACACATTAAGAATCAATAAAGCGGGAGATCTCATTATAAATACCTCCCTCGGTGAAATAAGACACCTAAAGCCCCTTATATACCAGAATATAAGGGGTAAAAAACATATCATTGATGGAGCATTCAAACTATCAAAAAATACCTTCTCCTTTGATATAATAAAATACAATACTCACTACCCCCTTATCATAGACCCCCTTACACTTTCTTACTCTACATACCTCGGTGGAAGCGCTGAGGATCTGGGCCAGTCCATTGCCGTTGATTCATCGGGAAACGCCTATATAACAGGAGTTACAAAATCAGAAAACTTTCCCACCAGCGACCCATATCAGGCAACACTGCCTGGAAACTACAGTGTCTTTGTCACCAAGATTAATCCCACTGGAGACAGCCTCATATACTCAACCTACATCGGAGGCAGCAGTGATGACAGGGCCAGCGGCATAGCCGTTGATTCTACAGGCAGCGCCTATATAACAGGGGAGACAAAATCAGAAAACTTTCCCACTAAAAACCCATATCAGGCCACACTTGCAGGGGAATTTGATGCCTTTGTAACCAAACTCACCCCCTCAGGCAATGATCTTTCTTTTTCCACATACCTTGGTGGGACTCTCTATGATACGGGCTCATCAGTTGCTGTTGATTCATCAGGCGGTGCGTTTGTGGGTGGCAGCACAAGATCAATCGATTTCCCTGTAAAAAACGCTTTTCAGGAAAATATAAAAAAGCACTTTGGTATAGCAATACTAACAGATGTATTTGTAGCCAAGCTCAGCCCTGATGGGAGTAGCCTAACATACTCTACTTATCTTGGGGGCAGGGGCCAGGATAAGGGAAACAGCATTGCCGTGGATCAATCAGGCAATGTATATATTACAGGTGAGACCTCTTCCGTTGATTTTCCTGTTATAAATGGCCTTCAGGAAAAGTATGCCGGTCATACTGACGCATTTGTTTCTAAACTGAATTTCGACGGAAAAAGCCTTGCTTACTCCACCTATGTAGGTGGGAGCCTTGGCGATTATTCGCGGTCCATTACAGTTGATTCCTTTGGAAGTGTTTATATAACAGGTGAAACAGGTTCATTGAATTTTCCTGTTGTAAATGCATATCAGGATAAAATCGGGGGACCCGTCCAGGGAATCTTATACTTCGGCGATGCCTTTGCTGCTAAGATAAGCCCTGATGGAAACAGCCTGATATATTCCACCTATCTTGGAGGCAGAGGACAGGATGGGGGGAACAGCATTGCTGTGGATCAATCAGGCAATGTATATATTACAGGTGAGACCTCTTCCGTTGATTTTCCTGTTATAAATGGCCTTCAGGAAACATTCAAAGGCCATACCGATGCATTTGTTGTTATGCTAAACCCTGATGGGAAATGCATAGCCTATTCTACATATATAGGCGGAAACGGGCAGGATAGAGGAAACAGCATTGTCGTTGATCGGTATGGATTTTCCTACATAACAGGGTTTACATATTCAGATAATTTCCCTTTGGAAAACTCATTTATAGAAACAAAATCCGGACAATTAGACATATTTATCACTAAGATAAAACCCATGGAAAGCCCGTTTTTACCGGATGGAGATGTGGCGCCTTTTGGTGAACGTGATGGCATTGTTGATGTAGGGGATGCCCTTGTTTGCCTGCAGTTTGCACTTGGGTTAAAGGTACCTTCTGAAGAAGACCTAAGGCGCGGCGATGTTTCCCCTCTCAATGTTCATAATATCCCTCAACCTGATGGCCTGATAACGGTAGGTGATTCCCTCGTAATTCTCAGAAAGGCCATTGGAACCATTTCCTTCTGATAAGCAATACACTTCATGTCAGTTACAAATCAACAACATATTGTAGTAATCATGTTATATACCACAATATGAGTATAAATTATAATAATTTATAATAAATTTTAAAAATAGCTTGACAAAATGTATCTAATTTTGATAATAGAAGTCTATAAGATCAAAAATCTAAATGGGTACATAAATGAAACAATTTTTAATAAAATTTAAAGTTCTGGCAATTATCCCTGCCTTAGTTGTATTTACCCTTCCTAATTTTTCTCTTTCCGATGGCAGCCCATTGATTTCTACTGACACAGATATTGTTTGCTCTGGAAGCCTTACAATGAATCAGACATATAATTTTCCCGGTAATGGCAGCAATACAAATTACTCTGATTCCATCACCTCAAATGGTGGTGCGACCACTGTCGTCATTAAAAACTTTTCTGCAAATGCAAAATCAGGAAATGCTATAGAATCAGAAAGATTTCTTTTATCCATATATGATCCTTCCGTTCTTGTTGGTGGTCTTTATAGTGAAGAAAAAGTGGGATCCTCTACACTCTCAGGGTCTAATCCTTCTGCAAGTGCAGGAAGCACGGCAGCTGCAAAAGGGCTTTTTACTCATTCAGAAGCAAATGCCAATAGTGAAAGGAATATTCTACTTTATTACGGAAACCTTTCTGAAGGTAAAGGTGCTGCAAGCTACTCAGCAACAGCCCATTTATCTGATAACAACTTGCCAACAGGCAGTGAAGCAGGATATGGTCTTCTAAGCACAATGGGAGGGATGGATTTCTCTCAAAATTTAAGGGTTGGCTCAGCTACAATTTATGAAAAAAGCTATTTCGTTCTTGGACAAGAATTTATCATAGGAGAAAATGCATCATCTGGAAACATGCCATGAAGTCAACTATTATTTCTAAAAAAAATAGCTTCAGGGTCAGAGGCACAGCCTCCGGTCCAGAGGGGCTTACGCCCCGGTGGAAGGGACAAAGGCACATAGTTTTTTTTAAAACGCATTTTTTATTCTTTGTACCTCTGCGTCTTTGCGCCTTTACGCGAGATATTTTCAGTTCCCCGATGAATCGGGATTTCTGCTATGCCCCAACCGGTTTATCCGTATTAGGTTATTGAAGGAGTATTTTAAATGAGAAAAATTACAATTACATCCATTGCTATTTTATTCATTTTAATTGGTGTAAGTGTTCAAGTAAATGCAGATAATAATGTAATTTATGGCTGCTTTACTAAAGAATTAGGCTGGCTGCGGATAGTAAGCAGCCCAAGCGAATGCAGAAGTTGGGAATTTGCCATCGGCTGGAACTGGATGGGCATTAAAGGTGATACTGGTGAACAAGGATCCCCCGGGCCGCAGGGACCTCAAGGCCCTCAGGGTAAAAAAGGCGAGCAGGGGCTCACTGGGCCGCAGGGACCAAAAGGTGAAACTGGAGAGCAGGGCCCAGTTGGACCACAAGGCCCTATGGGAGAGAAAGGTGACATTGGAGAGAAAGGTGACATTGGAGAACAAGGCCCTCAGGGAATTCAAGGAGCACAGGGAGAAAAGGGTGAGTCCGGGGAACAGGGTATTCAAGGACCTCAAGGGCTTCAGGGAGAGAAAGGTTATACAGGTGACCAGGGACCTGAAGGACCGCAGGGCACTCAGGGTGAAAGAGGCGAGCAGGGGCTTCTTGGTCCACAAGGCCCCAAGGGTGATTCTGGTGGAGAACAGGGTCCTGTTGGTCCACAGGGACCTAAAGGAGAAACAGGAACGCAGGGGACATCTGGGCCGCAGGGTCTAAAAGGTGAAACAGGCAATCAGGGTCCAGCCGGGCCACAAGGACCCAAAGGTGATTCTGGAGGAGATCAAGGTCCCGTTGGTCCTCAGGGGCAAAAAGGTGATACGGGAGATCAGGGTCCCATGGGCATTCAAGGGGTTCAGGGAGAGAAAGGTGACACAGGAGAACAGGGACCTGAAGGACCGCAAGGCCCTCAGGGGGAGAATGGTAATGCAGGTGAGCAGGGACCGGAAGGACCACAGGGTCCTAAAGGTGAGCCTGGCCTCGGAAATCTTGGCGTTTATGATGGCCAGGGTATTTTCTTGGGGTATCTTGCTGCATTCTCAGGTGATAAATTAGAGGTATTTAATCCAGATTTATTAAGAGAATTCTCAGTTAAGCCGGATTTAGATCCATACTTGATTACCGGTAACTCCTCTGAAATCGGTGATTTATACTCAACATCCTCTGACTGCAGCACTGATTTCTATATCGAACAAAATAAGATTACAGGAAACAACCTTTTTCATGTATTCTCATACGATAATGACACTTATTTTGTAGTAGATATGGATTCACAGCCTCTCCAGTCAACAAATATCTTTTCACGTTTGGATGTTGAAGACGGGATTTGTGAAGAGTTTACAGTGGATGAGCCATTCATACTGTTGCCGATTAAATTTATTGATTTCCCCTTCTCAGATATAACGCTTGAATATCCTATTGTTGTAAAATCAATCGAATAATTACTTACTATAATGCCATCTGTTACAAGTCTATTCATGTGGTATTAAAATTAGTAATAGCTCACCTATTAAAAATACCTTGAGACAGGATAGACCGGATTTTCATCTTCTTAATCTTAAAATCATAATTCAGTATGACAGATATTTTTAAGGTTGTTTTACAAATCCAGTTCATCCTGTCAATCATGTCAAAAATAGGCGGCTGAACTATTGCGAAATAATGAATTGTTTTAGAGCAGTGCCTTCGTGACTTTGTGGCTTCCTCTGCTAAAACATTAATAGCCAAGACTAATAATCCCAAGTGCAATTCTCAATATCACTAAAGCATCGCCTACATTAATCTGACCATCCGGATTAGGCTGACCCTGTGCATCTAAAGGCGCAACATCTCCGTGTTTTTTATCCTCCTCAGTCGGTGTTTCCAGATCTAATGCAAAACGCAGGGCAATTAGGGCATCACCTACATTTACTATGCCATCCCTGTTTCCAAGCGGCGCAACATCACCATCTGCGGTTGAATATTCATCTGCACCCATATCAGCCTTAGCTAATCCATCATTATCACCATCAATTATTCTTGGATTACCATCAAAATCGGTATCCGGAAGTTCCATGGCACTATTATTACCCTTATCAATGCAAGGGGAGGATTTCTGAAGGTGATAGTTCCCCTGTGCAGGATCAGCAAATAGTGGGTCTGAATCTATATTTCCCTCACCACTGAATCCACCTTGAAAGTCGCAGTAGGTAACAGTCGGGGTAGAAGTTTCATCACTGTACATCTGGGGTTCATCAGTGTTTCCCCAGATAATGGAGTTTGTAATAGCAGGGTATGAATCATCCTGATTCCAGATCCCACTTGCACCGTTTGTTGCAATATTCCCTTCTATTATGCAATTTGTAATGACAGGTGAAGAATAGCCAAGGTTCCAAATACCCCCTCCCCCAGCATTATCCGCGCTATTTCCTGTAATTATAGAGTTCGTAATGATAGGGGATGACCCGGCTTCATTGAATATCCCTCCTCCTCCATCGCCTGAGCTATTTCGAGCAATTGTACAATTTGTAATGACAGGTGAAGAATAAAAATAATTGAATATACCAGCTCCTCCACCAGCAAGGTTGTCTATTATAGAGCAATTAGCAATGGTAGGAGCAGCTTTATATATAAAAACACCTCCTCCAGAATCATTTAATAATTCTGGTTCTCCAGTTGCATTTCCCCCAGTAATCGTAAAGCCATCTATCGTAGCACTTGCCAAAATATAGAAACAGTGATGAACTGAATAGTTACCATCGATTTTGGTTATATTTCTTCTCCAGTCTCTTTGATCTCTCTTTGTCTCACCTCCTTCAAAACCACCGTATATATCAACATTAAGGGATACAAAGATTGGAGAAGACAGTGTATATGTACCTCTTTTTACCCAGATCTCGTCACCACCGCTTGCAACATTTACCTCAAAGGCATCCTGTATGGTCTTTAGTGCACTTTCCCAGGATCTTCCATCCCCTGAGGTTGCAACGTTTCCATCCACATGCCATATATACTTTTCCCTCATGGCAAGTTTACTTATAAAGACGTCCCAGCTACCCCCATAATTGCTCTGAAAACTGTCTTTCAACGGGAAATCTGTCGAGTTTGTGCGTCCTGTTATGTATACGCTTCCATGAGAATCAACGGCAATGCCGTGCGCTGCCTGATCAGCAGCAGTACCCCCAATGTATGTAGAAAAAGCAAGTGAATCCCCCTCAGGGTTCATCTTAGTCACAAACGCATTTTTATATATCCCTGCTCTCCCCTGCAACTCATTTTTCACAGGGAAATCACTTGAGTCAGTATAACCGCATACATATACGCAACCGCTTTCATCTACTGTCATATCCCATCCGTACTCATCCCCAAAACCACCTCCCAGAAAAGTCGAATAAACGATTGAATTGCCATCAGGCTTGATTTTAGTAATAAAGGCATCTATCAGTCCTGATTTTACCTGTTGATAGGCATTTTTCACTGGAAAGTCTTCCGAATTTGTCTGCCCTACAATATATGCGTTTCCTTCATCGTCGACGTCTATGCCGTTAGCAATGTCGTCTCCCTCCTCTCCCCCAAGAAATGTGGAGTAGGATATACTGTTTCCTGAAGGTGATACTTTAGTCACAAATGCATCTATCTTCCCTGATAATTCATTCTGGTAGCTACTTTTGACCGGGAAATCTGTTGATTTTGTCTCTCCTGTTATAAAAGCATTTCCATTTGAATCAATAGCAATACTATAAGATATATCACGGAGGCTCCCTCCTATATATGTAGAAAAGATCAGCCCACTTCCCGTTGAATTAAGCTTTGCAATATACGCATCAGATACCCCTTTTAAGGCGCTCTGGTATGCATTTGCAGTTGGAAAATTTGTAGACACTGTAGTTCCAGTAATATATGAATTGCCTGATGAATCAACCGCAATCGAAGTCCCATCGTCGCTCAGGCTTCCACCAAGGTATGTGGAAAAAGAAATACTATCGCCTGCTGGCGTCAACTTTATCACAAAAGCATCCGATTCCCCTGAAATCTGGGACTGATATGCATCTTTTACAGGGAAATTATCGGAATTTGTTACACCGGTTATATAGGCACTTCCTGAAGTGTCAACGGCAACATCCCATGCCCTAACTGTAGCATTACCCCCAATAAAAGTTGAGTAAATGAGGCCATCTCCGCTTTGATTGATCTTTGTGACAAAAGCGCTTGTATCTCCAGAAAATGTCTCTTCAAAGGCATTTTTGGTGGGAAAGTCTGTTGATCCTGTAATTCCCACCACATAGGCATTTCCCGCTGAATCAACCGCAATTGATTCCCCCTGGTCCAATTCACTACCACCCAAGAATGTGGAGTATGTCATGGTAAGGGGGTCGATTATGAGAGGATAGTCTTTATTGTAATTTTTTATGTCAAAGGCGAACGTGTTTTTTGTTAGCCTAAATGAGCCCTTGACAGTGTGTCTCTCTCCTTTTATCTTTTGATAGATAAGGGGCTTTAAGTGCCTTATATTGCCAAGTGATGTCTCTATAAGAAGGTCTCCCTTTTCGTCTATCTTTAGCCCGTCTACACCTTCACATTCAATAGCAATGTCACCTGGGTCTGCACCAGGGGATACGATAAAGTCATATTCCATCCGGTTGTTTGTGCCATAGATCTTGAGATCTATTCCATTATACAGGTCTTTATATAATATCTCTCTATATATGGGCACATCTGTATGCCACTTATTTGGATCATTTCCTATAAAATAGTTTACCCTTCCAGGAAGTATATTGTTTGATACAAGTTCTAATTTGCTGTTTGCACCAGCAGGCCTTAGTGAAAAAGAAATCCTCCTGGAGGTTCCCATTCGTTTTTGCGCTACAGTTTCATCAAGCCTTCTTTCTGTATGGTTTGAGCCCTTATTGAAAAAAAGATTATAGACAATGGCCTCTTTTGTAAAATATACGGTACCCTGTTTTCCCTTCAGGTAATAGGAAACAGATTTATCTACTTGTCCTATATTTTCAATAAAAGACAGGGGTAGTTTTCCATAAGAAGATTTTACGCTTGCCTCAGTAAGTTTGTTTTCTTTTGGAGTTTTAAGTGCGTAAGAAGGGAATGTAAAAAATATCAACCCTGAATAAATAATAATTGACAGCATAATAAATTTCTTTGTCATTTCTTTTCTCCGTTAAATATATCTTCTTTTTTTATTTATTGTTTGTTTAAAGCCAATTGAATAATTAAGTATCTGCTCAATAAATCAGGGAACCCCCTCACCCCCGTATCAAGTACGGGGCAGGCTCTAACCCTCTCCCGCCAGGAGAGAGGGGATTAATTGAGTAAAATCATTTAAAAAACTCCCTCCCCCTTGACGGGGGAGGGTTGGGGTGGGGGTGAAAAGCCCCGGTTTATTGAGCTATTACATAATTAATGTATGCCTCGTATCTGGAGGTTTTTTTAGGCTGGTTTAATAAATTCTATTAGGTAATATTTTTCACTGTTCTTCGAATATTCTTTTTTTTCTTTTTTCCTTTTGCTTATATCATTGCATCCGAAACTATTAGTTAAACTTTTATATGGTCAGAAATTTACAAACTCATATTCAGCTATTTTTTGACAATGCCATAAAAAGTCTCGAAATGGTCATGCCGGACCCCGTACACGGTACGGAGCATGCCCAATCCGGCATCCAGAGCGTACTGATCTTACTGGATTCCGGCTTTCGCCGGAATGACGGAGAAGGATACTTTTTGACTTTTTACGAGTCCATCATTTTTGCAAAAGGAACTTTCTCAGTTTGTAAATTTCTGATGGTAACTCTATCCTTTTTTATCAGTGGGAGCTTTCAGAAAAATATCCTTATTCTGTGTAATCATGCTTGCTATTCCTTCTTCCATTCCGATATGTAATGCATAATCTGCAGGAAGCTGGGCCGCCATACCCGCCTCTGCCTGCACAAAATATTCGTGCCCAAGGCTT
>JAYEMW010000227.1:0-3079 GCA_034718555.1 Thermodesulfobacteriota bacterium | reverse complement strand
ATCGTGGATAATAAAGCATTTCTTTCTAATGCCGGCATTTTTTTGAGTTTTGCCACCCAATTTTTTGTCCTTTTTGTTATTCTCTCTCTTTGTCTAAAATTGTGGTTCCCCAATATATAGAGTTCAGGGATATGCTTCCAAAATCAAAGGTTGGAAAGTTAATAAGGAGGGAGGTAAGAGATGAGGAGCGAAGAAAAACAGAGAAAAAGAAAAGATAGCCGTTCACGGCTTGAAATTTGAAATTGGAAAGTAGAAATTTGGGAGAGATGAAACGAGTTTACGAGTTGGATGTTTACAACACTAACAGAAGAATTATCAGATAGGGTCTGGTACGATTTTGATACGTGATAGACATTCAAAGCAATAGTTGAAAAACTCGGCCCAAAATTTAGTGCGTTCATCAACAGTACAAAAGCATGAAGGCCAAATTTCCAATCCCGCTCTGCGGGACTATTTTCTAATTTCAGCGTTCTGTGAACGCTTACAAGAAAAGATATAACCTTGCCGCCTCCATTTAGTTAGCCACAATTAACCTTACCTGAAAAGGCGAAACCAAAACAGTAACCCACCTCTGTGCAACACAATCAATTCCTTACAAATGTCCAAAACCTCATTTTTTACTTGACAAATATGTTTTTTTCTTAAATAGTATAAATTATGGTTATAATTGCCTTGTAGAAAGTTCTTTATTAATTAAACATAAAAGTGAGGCGCCTTATGAAAATATCCATTAAAGGAAAACTAATTATCAAGATGATTTTTGTGATTGTCATATTGGCCTTTGCTGCTGCAGGTTTCTCTTCAGGACTGAATAATGCCAGAATAATGCCAACAGGAAAGGTTGTAATGTTTCAAGGGAATAAAAAGGTGGGTGAATTCAGCAAAGAAGCGCCATTACCGGAAGATACCCTATTGGCATGCCAGGGAAATTGCGGGGTAAAAATGGATAACCTCCATTTGGTTGCATTAGATGGTAGTTTATTTTCTATTGCAGATATAACAGATGGCCTGCAGTTAAATATAGAAAAAGGCACCATCTATTTTGCACTCTCCATCTTACCAAAAACTATTTTATTTAAAACTCCGCACGGTATTTTTACCACCGAAAAGATAATCCTAAACGTCTCTACAGACACTCGCCTTGTTAAGGGTTACATAGCCGTTACAAAAAAAGAAACACAGATTGGTGTCATTGAAGGAGGTTCTATGCTTGTAACTTCCGCAGAAGGGGAAAGGCTGATCAAACCAGGCAGTATGGTTAGATTAGTTCAGTCAGAGATTGGTGCAGGTGGGGCAGCAACTGGAGCAGGGCTTTCACCTTTGGCCTGGGTTCCGCCGGCAATACTCGGAGGGGAATTAGCATTAGGCAATATAGTAGAAAACGATGATGAGCAAGAAGGAAGCCCATTTTCCCCATAGTCTTGTAACCAAATGCATGATATCTTAATTAATTTGTTTTTTTAAATATATATCCCCCGCCACAAAAAAGTATCTTGGGTCGGGGGATATATATTTTCGCTTTTCATTATTTTTTACCGTACTTACATATAACATTTAAGAAAGATAAAACAGGTGATTAAAAAAAAGAAAGGCTCAATTTTTTACTCCTTTGCGGCGTACTTATTATATATGACAATCCTATGGGGATGTGCTGGGAGCCAGGATGTTTCCAGGGAATCTCTGGTGGCAAATTATACCGCTAAAATAGATAAAAGCGCTGAGATATCCGAGCTAAATGCCGGATTATTTCGTTCTGCACAGATGAACGTTGATCCGAGTGATTATCTGTTGGGGGCCGGGGATTTATTAGAAGTAACCGTGTTTGAGGCTGAAAAACTTGGGTCCAAGGTTCGAATCAGCTCAAGGGGATATGTTACTCTTCCTTTATTAGGACAGGTAATGGTTAAGGGATTATCGGCCCGTGAGGCAGAGGAAAAAATAGAGCGCTTGTACTGTAAAACTTACATAAAAGAACCCCATATAAGCATCTTTGTGGAGGAGCATTACAGCCAGCGGGTTACTGTTGTTGGCGAGGTAAAAAAACCCGGCACTTATGATTATCCCTCAAAACAACGCCTCCTTGATGTTTTGGCCCTGGCCGGTGGATTAAGTGAAAAGGCGGGTATTACGGTCCAGATTAGGCGTATGGGAGGCCTTCCAGAACAAAAAGGATCTTTTATAGTGGATCTGGATAAGCTTATCAAGGAGGGTCGTACAGAGTTTAATATTGAAATCAATGGCGGGGATATTGTTTTTGTGCCGGAGGCTGGGAGTTATTTTGTAGACGGCGCTGTCAGAAGACCAGGCTCCTATCTTATCAAGCAGGAAATGGTGTTGAGGGAGGCCTTATTAGCGGCAGGAGGACTTGCCCCTTATGCAAAAAAAAATGCATTGACACTTATCCGCTACCAAAAAGGCGGCAAGAGGCAAATAATAGATCTGGACTTAGAAAAGAGTCCCGAGGACCAAGAAATTAAGGTGCGAGATCGTGATGTTATTATTGCAGAGGCCAGCGGTTGGGGCAAGATAGTTCATGGCACAGGTCTTAACTTTGGTATACCAGGTATTCTCGGTTTTGGCTATAGAAGCCCTGAACAGTAAGGATTAGTAAAATACCCTTTAATTATATGAACTACCCCGCCGCAAGCAGATGGTTCCGCATGCACGCATCGCACTTCAAGCGTTTAGAGTAATCCGTGTAATCTGCGAAATCTGTGGATTAAACATGAAGCTCATTCTCTTTTTCAGTTATAATCTTAACCCAGACACGCTCTAAATTTTCCCTGATTAATGTTTTAAGGGGACCCTGCTTAATTTTCCGGTTGGTACTCTGGTCAATAGTTTCCTTTGAGCATGCCATGAGGGCCCTTCGATAAAATTCCATTGCCCTTGCATAATCTTTATCCCTCATCTCATATACATAGCCCATATTATTCAGTGAAAATGCTGATTCAGGGTCCAAGTTATAGCCCTTTTCAAACGCTTCACAGGCATCCAATATCCTCCCCTGTTTGAACAGTAGCACACCAAGGGAATTATAATTGGTTATACATCCTGTTATTAGAAAAACAGGGACTGT
>JAYEMW010000226.1:0-3080 GCA_034718555.1 Thermodesulfobacteriota bacterium | reverse complement strand
AATTTATCCTCATCGGAAACGGTAACAATTGTCCTCTGATTTCCCATAAAATTCCCCTTTCCATTCATAGTGATATATACATACATATATCACTATCATTGAATAGTCAATCAGTCATTTTTTCTAAGCAACTTTTTGAAAATTTTTCACCGCAGAGTTCGCGGAGTACGCTGAGAATGCATATTATTTTTTTTAGACAGGATTTATGGGATTTCTTTGTTGTTTTTTCCCTTTCCAGGCGAAAGGGGAAAAACAATCCGCCTGGCGGGTGTTATTGTTGTTCCTACCCTGTTTCTCTATATTTGCTCCTAACTTCAATTCCATTAGATCCAGAGTTAATCAAAAGGTTTGTTTCTTTTTTTTAGTTCATTCAGATAGTTAATAATATCGAAAAGGAATCTCACGAACTTTAGCAGAAATAAACTTTTTTCCTCCTTAATCACTGAGTAATAGAGGCACTAAAAAAGGTAGGCCATTTCCTGGTGCAAGAAGTGCATTCGCGGTAAGGGTGTATGTGCCGCTTGCTCCATCGCGGCCGTCTACTACTATGAAGTATGGCCCGACAGGGGCATTATGATAGGTGGCAGCAGTATCGCCATAAGCAACGCAACTAACAGGGTCGCAGGCACTGAGGATGAAAACATCGAGATTTACAGAAAGATCGCTCAGTGTTGCGGTAATATCTCCGCCGCTCATAAAGGCAGTGATGCGATGCACAATCTCAGGACCGGTTTCATTCCAGCCAGTACATCCATATATATCAACATTAGAATTGCCATCTACGGTTGTTCCGTTATATGGCACATTGGGTGTCAGGGTGATGGCATTAGAACAGTCTAAACCAGTCGTGACAATGAGTGTGTATGATCCGCTTACACCCATATATCCATCAACAACTATATAATATGTTCCTGCAGGGGCATTAGCATAAGTGGCTGTAATGTCTCCATGGGCAACGCAGCTATTCGGATCGCAGGCATTAAGGATAAAGACATGAAGATCTGAAGAAAGGTTGCTCAATGTAGCTGTAACTTCTGCACCAGTATAATGGGCCGTGATTTTGTGGACAATCTCCGGACCGGCTTCATTCCAGTCTATGCATCCATACTCATCAACATAAGAATTGCCACTTACGGTTGTTCCGTTATATGCCACGTTGGGTGTCAGGGTGATGGCATTTTCACAGCCTAAGCCCATCTCAACATAGGTTGCCGCATATCCAACCATAGAAGTACCGTAGGTTATATACATAAACCCATCGTCGCCCCACCATGGCCCCCAGCTATTTTTCAGAATCCACACGCCAACATTCTACCCATTGCCATAATAATCATCATTCCATCCCACAAGGCCTATTGCATGGTTGATATTGTTGGATGCCTCATCTTTATCAAATACTCCGCCTGTATAGGCCTGGAAATAGTCGCCTACTGCTACTGCTGCTGCAACAGGACCGTATGTATATATAGCCTGCTTTATATCCGCCACTGCAGGAGAGCTACCTCCTACATAATCCCACGAATTTAACACAAAGGCATGAGGATGTGGCGGGTTGCAAGATGCATCAGTCGCTGTATAGGGAAAATCACTCTCATAGACCGCGCCTGGTTCTGTTTCACCTGAAGGCACTTTCCACCAGTGATAATCGTGGGCCCACCATCCTCCGCCACAACCCATTCCCTCATTATTGCAGGATACAAGGTATTGCTCAGAGAGATTTACCGTTTGACCAAGAAAAATTTTGATAGCGCTTTCCATAGGTACCACGGTGCCAAATGCCCAGCATGATCCACAGTTACCCTGATTTTTTACAGACGTTACACCACCCAATGCCCTCCAGTCGAAAGATCCTGGAAGATCACCAAAATCACGAAGCACATTCCTGCTTTTTTTATTTTGCTCTGCTATTTCTTTCCACTCCGGAGGACTCTTAAGGCCGCACAGTTTTTCAATAGAATACTCCATTGCAGGATTGTAACCCACTGAAAACCGGTAGTTCTTCTTCTTTATCTCCGCCCTCAGTTGTGCAAGGTGTTGGGCTACCTCAGGAGGCACATTACTAAAATCAGGGCCTTGAGCTGCTGCCAAGGAAGCTGATGCAAAGAAAAGACCTCCAAAGGCAATTAACATCGCCAATATAAAAATTTTACGATTAAATCTCTTCATAATATAAATCTTCAACTAATTTTTAACTATTCACCGCATAAAATATTGAGTGTCTGAGTATTACTCATCAGTAGAAATTAACAAACAATTTAAACATTTGTTACGTATCTGTGTTCATCTGCGTATATCTGTGGCTAATTTTTTGAGCATTCAGCGCCCTCTGTCTGTGGCTAATTTTTTGAGCATTCAGCGCCCTCTGTTTACCCCGTTAAATTCACCTCAGTGACAGCGTAGCGTATTTAACAGGGGCGGTAAAACAATAATTACCGGATTCTTATAGTAAAACTCACCCGATCCACCGCCTCATCAGCCCCTTCCCATTGACGATAGTAGACCATTTTTATAGCAGTCTCTCCACACTTTTTTGCTTTTAATATCCATCTTCCCAACACGGGTGCACCAAGCCTCTTTTCCGAAGTTTTTTTAGTTTCCTGTCTAATCACTTCAAGGAATTTTTCATCGAAATTATCAAAGTGCCACCAAAAACCGGTGCTTGGATTTCCTTCAAGCTCAATTACGAAGAAATCCCCTACTACTATTTCAAGAACAGAACCGCTGTCCTCTTTAGTTAAAATCACTGAGACATGCTCTTTAGGGTATATTAACTCGATAGTAAAAAACGAAATCAAAAAAAGAACAGAATAAACCAACACTATTATCTTTCTTATCGTCATATAGCTGCTTATACTTTAAAGAATTAAATAGTACACGGCTATGCATTGACTTCGTACACTGATAAAGATAAATAATCCGTGTTAATCTGTTTTAATCCGTGTCCTAATGTATACAATTTTTGTGCCAATAAAAAAGGTGGATTGACATTTATTAAGCATTTTTCACCGCCCTTGTTAAACACGCCCTAGGAGGCTGTCCGAGAATGTCCTTTTTCCTCAACTCTTTGTCATGCTCAAAAA
>JAYEMW010000225.1:0-3093 GCA_034718555.1 Thermodesulfobacteriota bacterium | reverse complement strand
AGGTGTTGAGGCGCCCGCCTGACAAGGCGTGGAAACGCAGGAATATCAGGAATATTCCGAGTTTTCACAACGCAGTCAGGCGGGATGTATCGGCGCCTGAAATGTGAAGTTATTTTTGAGTGAGCCCATATTTCGTTTGTTGTTTTTTTGTATTTTAAGAATATAAGAGGGATTAATGAGCAAGAGATTAACAGAAAAAATGGAAAACCAATCGGATAATGGACCTATAATTGAAATTACCAATATGCATAAATGGTTTGGAGAATTTCACGTACTCAACGGCATAGACCTTGTTGTGAAGAAAAAGGAACGTATTGTTATTTGCGGCCCCTCTGGTTCAGGCAAATCAACCCTTATACGGTGTATTAATCGACTGGAAGAGCATCAAAGAGGGAAAATTATGGTAGATGGCATTGAGCTGACAAATAATATAAAAAATATTGAGAAAATCCGCACGGAAGTAGGCATGGTTTTCCAGCATTTTAACCTCTTTCCACACCTTACAATAGTTGAAAACCTTGCATTAGGCCCAATATGGGTGAGAAAAACCCCCAAAGTCGAGGCAGAAAAAGAAGCCATGTTTTATTTGGAAAAGGTTCATATAGCAGAACAGGCCAAAAAATATCCGGGGCAGCTTTCTGGGGGACAACAACAGCGCGTAGCCATTGCTCGCAGCCTCTGCATGAAACCCAAGCTGATGCTCTTTGATGAACCCACATCCGCCCTCGACCCTGAAATGATCAAGGAGGTCCTGGATGTCATGATTGAGCTTGCTCAAGAAGGAATGACCATGATAGTGATTACTCACGAGATGGGATTTGCAAAAAGTGTTGCCCACAAAGTGCTTTTCATGGACTTTGGTCAGGTTGTAGAGGGCAACACCCCTGAAGAATTTTTCAACAACCCTCAAAACGAGCGTACCAAGCTGTTTCTCAGTCAAATATTGTAATGTTTTATCTTTTGCTTTTACAATATTCTTTAAAATCTACATTGTTTCAACCACATAAGCTCTATTGGCTAAATAAACGCCTGAAGTAACTAATATGAGCCCAAATATAAGTGACCCTGTTAATGATTCTCCGAGAATAAAAAAAGCAAGTAAAACAGCGCTTATTGGCACAAAATTGATGAACTGACTCGCTTTTAAAGGGCCAATCTTTTTGATGCCTTCGTAGTACCAGAGAAACCCTAATACAGTTCCAAAGATGCTTAGATAAAAGATGCTTATCCACGCCACATATGGGTAATGAAGAAAATCATGCACTATTCCCTCACGGCAAGCAGGCACAAGCAAGGCGAGGGAGCCTGCAACAGAAGAATAAGAAACTGAAATAAGGGGTGAAAGACCTGTCATTACCAGCTTGCCCATTAAAGAGAAGGTTACCCAGCTAATAACGCATAAGAATATATACAACTCACCCCATCCCAAATTTCCATTCATAATGTGTAAAAGATTTCCCCTTGAAATAACAATTATTGCCCCTGTTACTGAAATGAAAATTCCAATTAGTCTTAAAATATGCAGTTTTTCTTTAAAAAAATAGGCAGAAAGAAGTGAAATAAATACTGGATTGTTTGCAATGATTAGTGATGCCCTTCCTGCGTTAATAATTTTTAGCCCTTTAAAAAAAAATATATTGTAAAAAAATATACCGGTCATTCCAAGAAGTATGATAGGCAAGATCTGATTTTTCCTGATTAACGGAAGTTTTCCTTCTGATTTCCATATTAGAATAAGAAAAAAGACTGATGCTATAGCAAATCGTAAAAATGCAGCCGAATAAGGGCCAACACTTCTTGTAACAACCCTTCCGGCAATAAATGTGCCTCCCCAAAAAATAGCTGTCAGTAGCAGTTTTATGTGTATTACCGGCAGAGAACCTCTTGTCATTAATTATGTTCCATGATTACAATATTTATAGCCGTTCACGGCTTGAAATTTGAAACTGGAAAATAGAAATTTGGGAGATCTGTCTGCGCCTGCCTGTGTGTCGCACGCAGACAAGCTGGAATGACGGAGAATTACACTGAATCGTCATTCCGGGCTTTACCCGGAATCCAGTCTTTTTTTTGTAGGTATGTGGAAGCAATCGGTTTTTACGTACACAACGCTTACAAAATGGCTTAAGGTGATAAGAATGCAACCTTTGAATTGTGAACCGTTACAAATTTTTATCACTCCCTCGCTGTATTAAATTCCTCTATTAAATCTTCATATTTTTTTTTAAAATCTTGAACAAGTTTATCCAATCCATTTAATGAGTTATTTCGCGCCTGGTCATCAATCTGTTTGGCAAGCTCAAATAATTCATCCATGCCAAGATTGCCGGATGCTCCTTTTATTGAATGGGATTTTTCATGGGCTTTTTCTGAATCACCACTATTTATCGCGGCAATCAGCTCCTCAAGATCATTGTTAGTAGATTCTATATATATTTCAAAAATTTCAATGAATTCCTCTACATCTAACCCTATATTTTCAGCCAGTTTACTTATTTCCATTGATTTCCTCCTTAATTGCAGGGTTAATTTATCCAAAACAAATTTTAGCCACAGACGATCGCGGATTAGCGCGGATAAGTTTGGCAATTTCTAAATAATTATATTAGTTATCTATTAGATAGACAACATTTGAGTTTAAAACCCTTTCTTACATTTTTAATAGCAATTCTAATTATAGCGAAATAAGAGACTTAGCCGCGGACCCACGCAGACCAACACAGACATTTTAGCCGAGCAAGTCGCTCGGCTAAAATAGTATCATCGCTTCGCGAAAAGAGGGAAAGGGTATAGGGTAAATAATTTGTCCGTGTCCGTCTGTTTGTGTCCGTGGCTAATAAATTATCCCAAAATGAGAATTGCTGCATTTTTAATTGTTAATTTTACATTTTAAATTTTAATTGCTAACCTCTCCCATCACCCATCTCCCTATCATCTCAAACACAATCTCCCTCTTTATTGGTTTTGACATATAGTCATCCATGCCAGATTCAATACACCTTTCCCTGTCTCCCTCCATGGCATTTGCAGTCATGGCTATGATTGGGATTCTCGGTGCTGGTTGCTCGGTGCTCGTTTCTGGTTGCTCGGTGC
>JAYEMW010000224.1:0-3099 GCA_034718555.1 Thermodesulfobacteriota bacterium | reverse complement strand
CCCCACGTGTAATCCGTACCTGGCTTTTGCCATGATGTTTAACTCCGGCCTTGACGGGATTAAAAATAAACTGACGGCGCCGACTCCGGTTGATATGAATATTTTTGAGATGACGGCGGCGGAAAAAAATTCGGCCGATATTGACCTTATGCCGTCTTCACTGCTTGAGGCCATCGAAGAGTTTAAGGCCAATCCCCTGGCCCGTGAAACTCTCGGCGACCATATTTTTGAAAAGTATGTCAGTTATAAAAAATCGGAATGGGATGCTTTCCGGATCGCGGTAACTGATTGGGAAGTGAATAAATATCTGGCGATGTATTGATAATTCAATGATCAGCATAGTCGTTGCATGTTATATAGTTTTATGGTCTCCTGAGGGGGACGTTCTTGATTTATTGACTTATCAACTCATTTTATAACATATTGCAGTAAACCTGGGATCTCTATTTTTGCTTTTCTCGCACATAGGAGCTACGTTAGCACGCTATCAAGGACATGACCATAAGTCAATAAGTCAAGAACGTCCCTGGGATTCCTTCTTTTCCTTAAAAAGTTTATATTCTTCGGGATAATGTTCTTCCATACAAGCGGGGCAAATTGTATGACTGAAATCAGCGTCGGAATGTTTGTTGATATAGGCCTCAATCTGCTGGTAATAGCCGTCATCGTCACGGACTTTTTTACAATAACAGCAGATCGGGATAATACCTCGTAACAACTTTAGTTCGGTAATGTCCTGAACCGTGCCTATTGAGCGAATTGGCTCTCCGGCTTCGTTGTACTCGGTATATCCTTTTTCAAGCACCCATTTCTCAGTTTCATTTTCAAGCAGAATTCGATGTTCAATCTGATAATCGGATCGTTCCGCGACCGAATCCTTAAATACCTTGTCGACCTTTTTTCGGTCATCCGGATGAATTCGATCTAAAAAGGCTTCGTAGGTTGCCTTAAAATTTTGCGGCTGTAAATCAAAAATCCGATAGACTTCGTCAGACCAATCAAGTTTATCCGTCTTGAAGGTGAACTCCCAATGTCCAATCTTGCCGATGTGTTGTGCCTCTTTAAGCAAGCTTTCTCGCTCCATTATCTTAATATTTGCTTGATCAACAAGTTGCCTCAATTTTTTTGTGCTTAATCGCAAGCCGATAAAAAGCAGGATTTCTATTAAAATAAAGCCTAATATCCCATAAATAATGTTTACTTTTTGATTTGTCCAAAATTCATCGACCTGACTCTGAACATTCCACCATGCGACGATGACCCCGACATTGGGTCTGGCCGGTACTATTGATCCGATAAAATCGCGCAGAGGAAATGAGGCCACACAGTAAGCATTATGGTTGTACTCTAATTGAGCCACTTTTTGCTCATTAATGCCGGGTGACTCTACAACACCATTTCTCAGTAGTTCCGATATGTAAGGATCGGTTGTTTCCTCAATAAAATAACCGGATATCGGCGGATTATTTTCAGATAACTTATCTATGAATTTTGACCACACATTTTGTTTGAGATGATCAAGGGTCAGCAGAACCGCAATCTCAATATTTTGACGCTCTGCTAATTTGTTGATCGTCACTTTGAATGAAGTGCCGGCTTCCAGGGCGCCAACAAAAATTTTATCCCCGCTATTTCCATCCACGGCATAAACCGGTACCACCCCCCGTATACCGGAAATTAGCCGCCCGGTTTCAAACCCGCTTACAGCTTTATGAGATTTATTGACGGTCACAACCGTATGTCGAACGTGATCCATACGATCTCCAAACTTCTCGGGACAGTGCGCTCGAAGAAAGGAGAGGGAGCCCGGACCAAGATGAAAATGAAGTTGACGGAAATCAAATTCAGCCGCGATTGCGTCTCTTGATTCGCGTACCTGGTTATATAATCGCGCGCGTATTTTTTTAGCTTCAGGACCTCCCGGGCCGCCGCCCTCTTTTTCAACAGCCAGCTTGCCGGCTAGGAAAAGGTTTTGTAACTCGGTGTCCGCGGCGGTGTAGGTAGCTGCCTGCAGCATCTGAATTTCGGTGGCGGCAATAGCTTGATCATAACTTGCCTGGATCTTTTCCGCGCTTTGTTTGAAGTTGTTTTGTAAGGATCTTTTGCCCGATAAGTAATTAATCCCGACAAAGATAATGTCTGAAGCGAGAAGAATAATGAAGAGCGTAATGAAAATACGAGTTTCTTTTTTCATGATTTCCTGATAATTTCAAACATTCATGCAAAGTTAAAAGTAAATATTCGATTTTGTCTATAGATTGACAAATTTTTATTATTTCTCACAGAGACACAGAGTCACAGAGGGCAAATGACTGGGGTTCTCTGTGACTTTGTGCCTCTGTGAGAGTATTTTTATCTTTTCTGAAAACGTAGTCGAATGTTTACCTTTATAGATTGACAAATTCTTGTAACTATTCGGTAATTTTTTAATTCTCTCGCCAAGTCGCAAAGGCCGCGAAGAGTTCAATTTGCTATATCGTCTATTGTTTTTCTTGGCGCTCTTGGCGACTTGAGAGAGTGAAACGAACGGGCGCGAGACAAAAAAATACCCTGATTAATTGCCGGTTTTCCTTATTTTTCCCAGATTCACAGAGGACAAATGACTGGTTTCTCTGGGTGGTTTTGTGAGCTCAGTGAGAGTATTTTTAACCTTTTTAAAATGAAACCGGATGTTTGCCACCCATCTTCACCCGTTGGGTGTTGTTACTCATCAACGTAAAACCCTGATTATTAAAAGCTAACCGCTAATAGCTCAGCTTAGGGCATTGTTTTAAGCCTATGGCTTCATATTCGCTTCAATGATGCAAAAACTTTAATTCTTAATGTATGGCTGATCCCGCTAAAGGGGACGTTCTTGACTTATTGACTTATTGACTTATAAGTTCATTCAGTCTCATCTTCAATCCTTGATCATCCTGAAGAACCTGATCCCCTCGCGTGACTGCCCGACTTACTCCAGATGGTCCCATAGATAAAAAATTCCCCACGGCAAATCCTTTTTCACCCATCAGTCTGACGGCAATATAACAGAAAAGGGCTCTGGCTTTTGATATGGATGCCACCTTCCTTCGTCTCAGCATTAGATCCGGTTCAACCCCT
>JAYEMW010000223.1:0-3101 GCA_034718555.1 Thermodesulfobacteriota bacterium | reverse complement strand
AAAAATAGTTCCATTTCTTTTTCCTTTTCATTTGAAGGCATGAAGGCATAGAGGTCAGGTCCCGGTTAAATAAGTCCTTCGGAATTTAACTGGATAAATCTTCATTCTTCACGCTTTTATCTTTTTTTCAATCTTTGAGATTTTTCTTTCAAGTTTTTTGTCTTTTCTTATTTTATCTTTAACACGCCGTGAATCTTAGGGACGTTGTTGAATTCGTTGAATTAATTTCCTTTTTTTTGAACCGCTAAGGCGCGAAGGGCGCAAAGATTGTTTTGTTGCTTTTTCCTGATCAGTGGACATTGGGGACAATCCTACAATATTTGCATTATTACTTCATTTTTCAAAAACATAGCTCCGGGAATTCCGGGGACACCTTACTTAATTCTATTTTCTGCTCCCATATCGTCTACTCTCTAAAATCAGGACAATGAGCTTTGAATTTTATTGCAGGTAAAGTATTTACAAAATTCTAAATGGTATTTTGCGAAACTTTTTTTATTAAGCTGACCATATCTTTTTAATACAACCTCTTTGGAGACAACAAACGTTTTTCGTATAATTAATTTTGATTTTTTGGGGATACTGCCATGCTCAAAACTATCATTATCTAAAATAGTCTCACCTGCTTTCAGGTTGTCAATTTTACTGCTTACCGGTATAGCAATGAAATCATTGTATGGTAAATTGTCCTTGAAAACCAATACTGTGAGTCCAAGGGGACGTCCATGATTTTATGCGTTTCTCTAAATATCCCCAATTCCCTCATGGGCTTTTGGAGGGGCTGGGGTCACATCTTGATTTGTGAATTATAAGACAACTTCTTTACGGTTTTGAGGATTTTGGGGACATCTGATTGACGTCAACTATTTTTTCCCTTGACGACAATTAAAATTCCCGGATTACCATTACCATGATAAATGTCTTATAAGTATAAGGGGGGGGGACTATATTGGCTTACTAAGATTCTTGACTTGGGTACTCGGAAAGTAACATAATCAGGCATCAAGCTTGGATATCTTTGCACTTCCGGCAAATTTATTCTCCCGCCTTGTCCAAAATCGCTTGCATAATTTTGTCAGAGAGTCTGAAGTTCTTATCCACTAGTTCGTCAAACAACGGTTTTATCTCCTCAATCAGATTCCGCTGTTTAGCTAACAACAAAATGCCCGCTAAACCTATGACACGATACCCCGCAGAAATAGCCGCTGTTCGAGCACGGGCGTCATCAAGAATCAACCAATCCGCCTTAAGTTCCTTAACAAGGACTAAAACCTCGGATTCACCTTGTCCGAATTCTGACGCTAACATATTCACTGCTGCATGATCCTTTACCTTTTTCTTCCCAAGCCATTTGGCTTTATCGATTTCTTCTGAGCCCGGACGACCCCTACCCCTTACAACCACCTCGTTATAAACGGCCCATGGAATGTATATCTTTTCATAGAGTTTTTCTAGTAGGTCAAGCTTTCCTATTTTGGATAGCCCAATCAATACCGCAGCATCACAGATAGCCTCCACCCCTAAAATGCCTTTCTCATTTCTTCAGCACTATTCAGCTCGTACTGCAACTGTTCATCATCATAGTTAACTACAGGAACATCATTTTTCCCCAAGAATTCGATAAACTCCCACAAGGAGAGTCCCGAAAATTCAGCCGATTTACCCAGAGAAAGAATACGGTCTCTGTAGCATTTAAGAGCTAACAGTTTTTTGGCCTCACGGCTTATAGTCTCTTTGGATAACCCGTGGGAGGACAAGGTGAGATATAACTGATCAGACAAATCGATTATGGCTTGCACAGACATTTCTACCTCCGATATTTTGTGGTTTTTTGATTATACAAAATAGTAACATTAGGGTCAAGTTCAATAAATGAGGATTGGGGGTCAAGTCTTTGATTGATTTACCTTTAACTGCTTAAGTTATTGAGTTTAAGATTCAAGAGATATTCTCTCACAAGGGAGTAATGTAAAGGGGGATGTGGTCAACCCCAGTTAAATACGCTACGCTGTCTTTTCCAAAGAATTTAACAGGGCGTGCTTGTAAACTTACGGGACGGAAATCCAAGGGGACGCCCATGATTTAAAAGACATGGGTACCAGGCCTACACAGTTGACAAACAGATTAAATTTCTCGCGCAAAGACGCCAAGAATTATTACCCTCTGACCTTATGAAAGATATCCCATTTAATAAACCTCATCATGGGTCCCTATTGTCAACAGAAGGATATCATCTGCGCTACCTTTTTCCGCCTTCACAAAATCAAATACAATACGTAGGTCGTACCCCGCGCTGCATGCCCATGAGCCTGAAAGTTTCCCCTTAAGCTTGTGAGTCTCAAGTTGAGGCGCAAATGGATTCACAACCAAAAGCCTTAACGCTTCGACTATATCATTATCCAGGTCCGGCCGTTTTCGCACCCACCTTTTGAAAGATTTTGTAAATGCATTACCCCAACTGAGTGTTCTCATTGGGTCATCTCTCGAATAAGTTCGTCCACTGTGCCTCGCTTGACTTCACCTCGAGCATATTCTTCCTGGGCTTCCTTAATAGTTTGCGCAAGTTGTTCTCTTCTTTCCTCTGCCAGACGACGTTTGACAATTTCGACAATGGACTCTCTTTGATCTTCTGGGAAAGATTCTATGATGTCCAAAACTTCATCAAAAGTTGCAGTTTTCATAACGAGTTGACCTCCTATCTAACAGTGGCGTAATT
Organism: Thermodesulfobacteriota bacterium; assembly: GCA_034718555.1. Taxonomy (GTDB): domain Bacteria; phylum Desulfobacterota; class DSM-4660; order Desulfatiglandales; family B25-G16; genus M55B121. The sequence continues at coordinate 385 of JAYEMW010000223.1, read as the reverse complement.
CTATCTTACATTTATGCTTATGGCAAACTATTTCAATGTATCCAAGGGGACGCCCATGATTTTATGCGTTTCTCTTTCCTTTTGTGAAAAAGGGGGACGCTGTTAAGTTTTTAACTTTCCTCTCTACACCGTGTGCATCGCAAACGCGCAGGGTCAAACCTTAACGCGCAGGGTCAAACCTTAACTATTTACTAATGTAAGGATTCTTAGGGTCAGGATAGAGCTGGGGCGCGCCTTCCCTTAGGTGGAGGGTTACCGCTCCCGCCCTTTCGGTTGTGAGGTGGGTTCACATTTCCACCATAGACCACGTTTCCCCAGGCCCCCCGTTTCATCCCGGACAGTCGGATTTCTCCCGCCGAGGCGGGATTGGCGACCATGGCATTTC
>JAYEMW010000222.1:0-3106 GCA_034718555.1 Thermodesulfobacteriota bacterium | reverse complement strand
TGTCCTTTTTCCTCAACTCTTTGTCATGCTCAAAAAATTATCCTCGGAATATCAACCATATACCTGCGGTAATTTTTTTCGTATCCCTCGATTTGAGAAAAAATTACTATTCTCGGACAGCCTCATAGTCAAAGGCTCAACAAAATATATTTGGAGCACCTGAATAAATGTCACAATATTACGGATGTACCGTACTTTCACCTTGGAAAATATCCAAAACTATGATAGACATACATTGGAAGATGTCCAAGAATGACATGTTTTAATATTGGTAAATAGCCGAAAACTTGGGTTCTGGGTTTAAAAGGTCTCTAAGAGTTTCATTCATGAAAAGAGATTTATATGAAATATTGTATCAATGGAAGAAAGATAAGAATCATCGTCCATTACTTATTCGGGGTGCAAGGCAAGTAGGAAAAACTTTTTTGGTGAATGAGTTTGGAAGGCGTGAATTTAATTCTTTGATTACTCTTAATTTTGAAAAAAATCCTGAATATAAGGAAATTTTCAATTCATTAGAGCCTCGAAATATACTTGAAAAAATTACCTTGTTTACAGGGAAAAGAATTGAGCCGGGGAAAACACTTATATTTTTTGATGAGGTGCAGGACTGTGCTTCAGCAATTATGGCCTTGCGTTATTTTTATGAAGAGATGCAGGTATTACACATTATTGCCGCAGGTTCATTACTGGAATTTACTCTTGAATCTGAAAATTTTCGTATGCCTGTGGGACGAATTCAATATGTGTATCTTTTTCCAATGTCCTTTGGCGAATTTATTGAGGCAGCAGGAGAAAAAAGGCTTCGCAGCCATATTCGTGACTACAAGAGATTGCAGGCGCTTCCTGAGTCTCTACATGTAAAACTTAATGAATACATACGCAAATATTTTATTCTTGGTGGTATGCCTGCTGTAGTGCAGGAATATTGTGAGACAGGAGATATTATCGCCTGCCAAAGAATACAACGCTCAATAATCGATACATATCAGGATGATTTTGGAAAATATTCCAGAAAATTAAAGCATCGATATCTTAATAAGATATATAATGCTGTACCTAAAATGGTAGGGCGGAAATTTGTTTATGCACATGTCGATAATACAATCAAATCCAGAGAATTAAAAGAAGCCCTTGAGTTACTTGAAATGGCGGGCGTAGTACGAAAAATTAAACGTACAAGCGGCGCTGGTCTGCCATTGGAAGCAGGAGTAAATGATGCTTATTTTAAAGCGCTTTTTCTGGACGTTGGATTATTACATTCTGTAAATGGAATATACACGGATACCGTGCAGGCAAAAGATTTTACTGTTTTATTTAACGGCGCGGTCGCCGAACAGTTTGTCGGGCAAGAACTTTTGGCATATCAGAATTTTTATAGCAAGCCTTTGTTATATTACTGGGCTCGTGAAGCAAAAAACAGTAATGCAGAGCTGGATTACATAATTCAAAAAGAGGGAAGAGTAATCCCAATTGAGGTAAAATCAGGCTCTATTGGTAGAATGAAAAGTATGCGCATGTTCATGGAAAAATACCAGGTACAGCAAGGAATAAAAATATCTCAGGCGCCTTATCATTCTTCAAATAAAATTACTTCGTTACCTTTTTATTCTCTTGAAGGATTTATGCGAAAGTAAAATTTTTTTGGACACAAACCTCTGTTTCCAATCCCGCCCTGGCGGGATTAAAAGATTTCCCGCTTTCAGCGGGAAAGGCGAGGGTTTTTCTCCCATTCCCCGAGGGGGACAATAATCTTTCAATAATTAGTGGGCGTTTCGATACCGTGCCGTCGAAAAAGCTTGCTTAACAGAGTCATTGGTGGTACATTCAAAGGTATAATAGGAGGTGCGAAATGGGCAAGCTATCAAATATTATTCCGGTAAGCGATTTGAGGCTGGATGCTGCCAAGCTCTTGAAACAATTGAAGAACACTAAAGAACCTTTGATTATTACACAAAGAGGACGGGCAACAGCGGTGATGATCGGTGTCGATGCATATGAGAAATCTGAACACGAAAAAGAACTCCTGCGTCTTTTGGCCAGGGGAGATAGGGAAATAGAAATAGGTGAAGGATATGATATGGATACTGTCCTTGCCGAAGCCGACGCCCTTTTGGCCGGGAAGCCCTCGTGAAGGTTGAGTTTACCCCTTCTGCCAGGACCCAATTTCTTTCTGCGCTGTCATATATCCAACGGGATAAACCCGCGGCGGCAGTCAGTTTTCGGAATAGAACTGAAAAAATTTTACGAAGGCTTGAGGACTTTCCTGAATCCGGAAGAATCATACCGGAATTTCCGGAACTTCCCTATCGAGAGGTAATTATATCACCGTATCGGTTTTTTTATAAAATCAAAGTCGATGTCGTCTGGATTGTTGCAGTGTGGCATGGCGCGCAGCTTCCAAAGGAACCGGCACCTTAACGCCGACAAATCACTTCAGCGGATTTAGTGCCTTAGCAATTATTGGAGGTATATCATGGAGATGAAAATGAATATGATTTACTGGAAAGGTGAAAAATTTTGGGTGGGAAAGCTATGTGAACATCCTGAAATTATGACGCAAGGCAACACCTTGAAAGAATTGGAAGAAAACATGAAAGAGGCATATATCCTAATGAACATGGATGATGTTCCTCAGCAGCATCAAATTAAAAAACTTGCCTTTACCATATGAAACGAAAAGATCTTATCAGGAAGATTTTATTTAATGGGTGTGTTCTTATAAGACATGGTAGTAATCATGATTTGTATAAGAATCCAACAACAGGAAAGAAACAACCTATCGCAAGACATAGTGAAATAGATGAACATCTTGCCAAACACATTATAAAAGAATTGGCCTAACGAAACCATCCAGACGACTGTTTAATCTGCCGTTTCACTTTGGGTTAAACGGAGGATGATGAAAAACGTATACACAGAGGAAATATTTCTCATGCTTTTCTTGGCGCCTTAGTGTCTTGGTGGCGGTAAAATTTTTCTGCACATTTTGAATGTAAATTTATTGATGAGGTATAACCATATACAACATGACATCACTCATTTCTATTTCCCATGTGGAAAAAAGCTATAAAGACGGATTCAGGAGCAAAAAGATAATCCATGA